>JBKJPI010000058.1:0-24918 GCA_046595235.1 Burkholderiales bacterium
CTCCACGTTCGTCGCACACGTTAAAGTCCATAACAGGCTCTAGGCGCGCCGGATGTCGGTCATATCGCTGCTCGAGAGCACTCCGTGGCTCTATATCACCACGAGCGTATTGCTCGGTCTTTGCATCGGCAGCTTTCTCAACGTCGTGATCCATCGGCTGCCGCGCATCATGGAAACGCGGTGGCGCGCCGAATGCGCCGAGCTCAATAGCCAGGAGCCGCCGACCGCCGAGCGCTACAACCTTGTCGTGCCGCGCTCACGCTGCCCGTCCTGCGGGCACGGCATCACGGTGCTCGAGAACGTACCTGTCCTTTCCTATGTTGCGCTCGGCGGCAAGTGCTCTGCCTGTCACGCGCACATTTCCGCGCGCTACCCGGTGGTCGAAGCGCTGACCGGCGCCCTCACCGGGTACATCGCGTGGCACTTCGGCTTTACGCCCGCAGCCGGCGCCGCAGCTTTTTTTACGTGGGTCATGGTCGCGCTGGCTTTCATCGACCTCGACACGTTTTACCTGCCAGACGATCTCACGCTGCCGCTTCTGTGGACCGGGCTTCTCTTCAATCTCGCAGGCGGTTTCACCGATCTTTCATCGGCAGTCATCGGCGCCACGGCTGGATACATGTCTTTATGGCTCGTCTTCTGGACCTTCAAGCTCGTCACAGGGAAAGAAGGAATGGGGTACGGCGACTTCAAGCTCCTTGCTGCGATCGGAGCTTGGCTCGGCTGGAAGATGTTGCCGCTCGTCATCCTGTTCTCTTCCTTCGCCGGCGCCGTCGTCGGGGTTCTGCTCATCGTTCTCGCGCGGCGCGGCCGCAACGTGCCGATTCCTTTCGGACCGTATCTCGCGATCGCCGGACTCGTAGCACTTTTCCACGGCGAAGCGCTCACGCGACGTTATCTCGATCTTTTCTAAACTGCGGTATACGAGATGGCTTTTTGTGTCGGTCTGACCGGCGGCATCGGGTCGGGAAAATCGAAAGCCGCGGACTTCTTTTCGCGGCTCGGCACCGCGGTTATCGATACTGACGTGATCGCGCACGAGCTCACCGGTTCCGGCGGCGCTGCCATGGAAGAGATCGAACGTGCGTTCGGCCGCGAATATCTGCGTGACGACGGAAGCCTGGACAGAGCGCGCATGCGAACTCTGGTTTTCTCCACACCTCAGTCCAGGCGGAAGCTGGAAGAAATATTGCACCCGCTGATACGCCAGGTTTCGCGTGAGCGTGTGGCAAGCGCGAAAGCGGCGTATTCGATCCTGGTCGTTCCGCTGCTGCTCGAGACGGGCAGCTATCGGGATCTGCTCGACCGCGTGCTGGTTGTCGACTGTGATGAGGCGCGGCAGATTGCCCGGACGATGGCGCGCAGCAACCTCGATGAAGACGAGGTAAGACGCATCATGAGCGCACAAATTTCACGGAACGATCGCCTCGCCGCGGCGGACGACGTCATCGTCAATGACGCGGACATCGAAACGCTGAAGCAACGTGTCGCAGCGCTGCATCGGCAGTATCTCGACGCCGCTGCGAGCACCCGGTGAGGGTTCCCTCCTTTATTTTTGCCCGCTTTTGGTGAATACTTGCCGCAATCTCAACCAGCCGGGCACGCGAGTGCAGCCTCAGTGATCAGTTACGAGTACCCGCTGAGCGAGCGCATCCGCACCCTGCTGCGTCTTGAAGACCTGTACGGGCGTCTCGATTACTTTCTGGATAAGAACGCCCCCAACGAGCACCATGTCGCGCTCCTATTGATCTTCGAAATTTACGAAGTCGCGAGCCGTGCCGATCTCAAGTCAGACCTCCTGCAGGAGCTCGAGCGCCAGAAACAGTCGCTCGAAGGACTTCGCGGCAACCCCGATATCGCTGAAGACGCGCTCGACAACGTGCTGCGCCAGATCGACCAGTCCGCCTCGCGTCTGTATCAGGCGTCCGGGAAAATCGGACAGGAGCTGCGCGAGAACGAGTGGCTGATGAGCATCAAGCAACGCACCAACATCCCCGGCGGCATCTGTGAGTTCGACCTTCCGTCCTATCATTACTGGCTGCATCTCGGCGCAGACCAGCAGCGGCGCGATGTCGATACATGGCTCGCCCCGTTCCTCCCGATTCGCGATGCCGTGGACATCGTTTTGCGGCTGCTGCGCGCGAGTGGCAAGAGCTCTTTGCAGGTCGCGCATCAGGGCATGTATCAGCAGATGATGACGGGCAAAGTCGCACAGATGGTTTCGGTAGCGCTCGCGCGCGGCTACCAGTGTGTGCCGGAAATCAGCGCCAATAAATATGCGCTCAATATCCGCTTCACCACGCAGGAAGGGATGCAACGCCCGAAGGCATCCGAGACCGATGTCGAGTTCGAGCTCACGTTCTGCAGTTTGTAGGGGCAGCGCTCGCCTCCGCCCGGGCCTCGCCGCCCACGAACAGAAGGAAACCGATGGTTTCCCTCCGTAACCTCCTTTCCCTTCGGTTGCGTGTCGGAGAGGCGACACGCTGCCAGCTTCAATCGTTGATGAGCCTCGAAGCGTCGCTCACACCTGATCGCGTGGCTCGGTGGCGTTCGTGAACGAGGGGGCTGGCAAGAAAACCATTGTGGCGTGTCCGCAGTGCGGCGCGGCCGTGATCTGGAACGTGACGAGTCCCTTCCGTCCCTTCTGCTCCGAGCGCTGCAAGATGGTCGATCTCGGCGCGTGGGCAACCGAGTCGTATCGCATTCCCGTCGAAGAAGAAAACGATTCGCCTGAAGACGAAGCTTCGGGCGGCCTGCCGCCTTCAGAAAGACAGTAGCCGTTCGCCGCGCTCGCTCACGGTTGCCACACACTTCGTATCGCGGCCATACCGTGCGCCCCCGCTGTCCATGCGGCGGAGAGATCTTTCGTGTCCATCCCGCCGACTGCATAAACGGGTAGCGGGTAGTTACCGATCAACCGGCTGAACGCCTCCCAACCGAGTGCATCAGCTCCGGGATGGCTCGCGGTGGGTAGCACCGGCCCGAGCACGGCAAAATCGAGCTGGAGCTTTGCCGCCTGATGAAGCTCGCGTTCGTTGTGGCAGGACGCGCCGACGAGCTCGCACTGCGGACGTGCCGTGCTCGCCATCAGCCGCGCGGCGGTGAGATGGAGGCCGTCTGCGCCGGCGCGCTCCGCAACCGCGGGAGTCGAATTCAGAAGAATCTTCGCCTTGTGTCTGCGAGCCAGTGCGGACGCACGCCGCGTCAGCCCAATAAGCGCGTCGTCATCGAGCCCTTTCTCGCGAATCTGAACGAGGCGCAATCCATTCGCGAACGCGTGCTCGAGGCGAAGCAGCATCGGCTCGATGCCTGTCTGGGATGCGTTGCTGATGCCATAAACCACCGGAAGAGAAAGTGCGCGCAGAATGGGGCCGTTCGCAGGCAGAAGCGGCGACGCCGTGACGAATCCGGATCGCTGCCACTCGAACGCCTGGTCCTCGCGGCCGTGGAGGTCACCGGACCATTCCGTAACCCGCCGGAAGTGAAGACGGACCGCCGCGTGCTCGTAATCGTAGTCGCGCGTGATCCAGGGATAGCTGCCCTTTACATCGATGCCGAGCTCTTCGTGCAACTCGCGTGCGAGCGCGGCTGAAGGCGACTCCTGCGGCTCAACTTTTCCGCCGGGAAATTCCCAGTAACCCGCATAAACCTTGCCGTGCGGCCGCTGCGCGAGGAGGAACGCGCCGTCCGCCTGCTGCAGCACCGCCGCGACGACTTCAACGCGGGGGCTTCCCTCCACCTTCATGCGTGCTTTTGCTTTATCCCCTGCTTGCCAGCCCAGTCGCGCGCAAACTGCCACGCAACACGACCGCTGCGAGACCCGCGCGAGAGGGACCACTGCAGTGCGGCCTTGTGCACGTCGGATGTGCCGGCGCCGGAAGCGCCAAAATGCTCGACCCACACGTCGACGATGCTCAGGTATTCCTGCTGGTCGAAAGAATAGAAGGACACCCACAATCCGAAGCGCTCGGATAGCGAGATCTTCTCTTCAGACGTTTCACCGGGATGGATTTCTTCGCCGACGTGCCGGTACTCGAGATTCTCCTGCATGTACTCGGGCATGAGATGGCGTCGGTTCGAAGTCGCGTACACGAGGCAGTTTTCAGAAGCTGCGGCGACCGATCCGTCGAGCACGACTTTCAACGCCTTGTAGCCTGGTTCGTCCGCTTCGAACGAGAGATCGTCGCAGTACAGAATGAAGCGCTCGCTGCGTGCGGCGATCTGATCGACGATGTCTGTGAGATCGATCAAGTCCTGCTTCTCGACTTCGATCACCCGAAGACCCCGCGCGGAATATTTGTTGAGGAGCGCCTTGATGAGCGAAGATTTGCCCGTGCCCCGGGAACCGGTCAGGAGCACGTTGTTGGCAGGCAGGCCTTGCACGAATTGCCGCGTATTCTCCTCGACCATACGCTTCTGGTGGTCGATACCCTGCAGATCCTTGAGGCTGATCCGGTGCACGTGCGCGACGGGCTCGATGACGCCACGGCCGTTGCGCTTGCGCCAGCGGAAGGCGATCGACGCTTTCCAGTCGGTCACAGCCACTCGCGGCGTAAGCACATGCTCGAGGCGCTCGAGAAGTGCCTGAGCGCGCACGAGAAGGTCATCGGCATCGTACGTCGTACCGGACGCAACACCAGGCGCGCGGGCGGGCGCGGCTTTCGGTTTGTGCTTACTCATCAGCTGCGGTAATCCGCGTTGATGCTCACGTAATCGTGCGAGAGGTCGCACGTCCAGACGGTTGCTGCGGCTTCCCCCCGCGCGAGCACGACGCGAACGCCGATCTCGCTCTGTCTCATGACGCGCTGCCCGTCTGCTTCGTCGTAGCCCGCATGACGCCCGCCGCCCTTTGCAACCAGAACATCGTCCAGATAAAGATCGACCCGGCTCACGTCCAGATCGTCTATTCCGGCGTTTCCAACCGCGGCGAGTATCCGCCCGAGATTCGGATCTGAAGCAAAGAAAGCGGTCTTCACGAGCGGCGAGTGGGCTATCGCGTAAGCCACCTTGCGGCATTCGATCTCATCGCGGCCGCTTTCAACTTTTACCGTGATGAATTTCGTCGCCCCCTCGCCATCCCGAACGATCGCCTGCGCAAGGCGCATGGCAATGTCTGTCACGCCATCGCGAAACGCGCGGAACGCCGCGCTGTCGCCGTCGACGATTTCCGGCATCTGCGCAAGGCCGCTCGCGATCAGCATGAAAGAATCATTTGTCGAGGTATCGCCGTCGACGCTGATGCAGTTGAAGGAGCGGTCGGCAGCATATGCGACGGCCTCCTGCACGAGCGCCGCGCTTACACGTGCATCCGTCGCAATGAAGCCGAGCATGGTCGCCATGTTGGGCTCGATCATCCCCGAACCCTTGGCAATGCCGGTCACGGTGACGTCACACAGGCCGACCTTGAAGCGCGCTGAAGCGGCTTTTGGAAGCGTGTCCGTCGTCATGATCGCTTCGGCCGCATCGGCCCAGCCGTCGCCTCTCAGGTTATCGAGGCAATCCGGAAGGCCGGCGGTGATGCGCTCGAGCGGGAGTGGCTCCATGATGACGCCGGTTGAAAACGGCAGCACCTGAAAAGCCTCGCAGTGAAGAAGCCGCGCCAGCGCCGCACACGTCTCTCGCGCCGCCGCGAGGCCGGGCGCGCCGGTACCGGCATTTGCGTTACCCGTATTGACGACGAGCGCGCGCACGGTCGAGCCGCGGCCGAGCAGGTGTTCACGCGCCACAAGGACGGGGGCTGCGCAAAACCGGTTCCGCGTGAAAACACCGGCGACGTGCGCTCCCGCGTCGAGGGTTACGACCAGGAGATCCTTGCGGTTCGCTTTCTTTATGCCCGCCTTTGCGACGCCGACCCTGACGCCGGCAACGGGGTGAAGCGTGCTCGGATCGGGCAGAGACAGATTGACCGGCATCGCAAAACGCTTAGAGGCTAGGTGAGCTTGCCGTGGCAGTGCTTGTACTTCTTGCCCGATCCGCATGGACATGGATCATTGCGACCGACTTTCTGCTCGCCGCGCACGAACGGTTGCGCTCTATCCAGCACCGCGACGTCGCCGTCCTCTTCCATCTGTGAGTCCGGAACGCCGGCTGCGGCGTCCGCAAAATCGGGATGCTGATACTGAACGTTACGGGGCGCTTCGGGTTCCTCAATGGCCTGCAGCTCATCGGCGCTGCGTATATGCACCATCATCAGAATCTTCGTGACTTCGGTCTTGATGGTTTCGAGGAGCATCGAGAAGAGCTCGAACGCTTCGCGCTTGTATTCCTGCGTTGGGTTCTTCTGGGCGTAGCCGCGCAGGTGAATGCCCTGCCGCAGGTAATCGAGTGCCGCAAGGTGCTCGCGCCAATGCGTGTCGAGACTCTGCAGCATGATCGCGCGCTCGTAGCCCCGCATCGCCTGCACCTCAACAGTCGCGATCTTCTCGTGATAATGCTTGTGCGCGGCTTCAAGGATACGGCTGCGAAGCGTGCCTTGTTCGAGCTCGGGCTCCTTCACCATCCACTCGCGCACCGGTAACGTGAGCCCGAGCTCAGCCTCGAGCGTACCTTCGAGTGCCGGGGTATCCCACTGCTCTTCCTGGCTGCCCGGCGGCATGTGCTGATCGACGAGACCTGCAACGACGTCCGCACGCATGCCGGTCACGGTTGCAGAAATGTCTTCCGTCTGGAGGAGGTCGTTCCGCTGGTGATAGATGACGCGCCGCTGATCGTTCGCGACGTCGTCGTATTCGAGCAGGTGCTTACGCATGTCGAAATTACGAGCCTCGACCTTGCGCTGCGCGTTCTCGATCGAGCGCGTAACCCAGGGGTGCTCGATCGCTTCGCCGTCGGGCATCTTCAGGCGCTGCATGATCGATGCCACCCGATCGGATGCGAAGATTCGAAGCAGCGGATCTTCGAGCGAAAGGTAGAAGCGGCTGGAGCCGGGGTCACCCTGGCGCCCGGAGCGGCCGCGAAGCTGATTGTCGATGCGCCGGGACTCGTGACGCTCGGTACCGACGATGTGCAGGCCGCCGGCTGCGACGACTTCGTTGTGCAGTTTCTGCCAGTTGTGGCGAACCTCTTCGACACGACGCGAGCGCTCTGATTCGCTCAGCGCTTCGTCTGCTTCGATAGCCGCAATCTCAGGCGCCGGGTTGCCGCCCAGCACGATGTCCGTGCCGCGACCCGCCATGTTGGTGGCAATCGTTACCACCTTCGGACGGCCCGCCTGAACCACGATCTCCGCTTCACGCGCGTGCTGCTTTGCGTTGAGCACGTTGTGCGGGAGATCCTGCTTCTTGAGCAACTCCGAAATCAATTCGGAGTTCTCGATCGAAGTCGTGCCGACGAGCGCCGGCTGCCCGCGCTCGTAACAATCGCGGATGTCGTTGATGATGGCGTCGTACTTCTCACGCGACGTGCGGAAAACCTGGTCCATGCGGTCCGCACGAACCATCTTCTGATGCGTCGGAATGATCACCGTTTCGAGACCGTAGATCGACTGGAACTCATAGGCTTCCGTGTCGGCCGTGCCGGTCATACCCGCAAGCTTCTTGTACATGCGGAAGTAGTTCTGGAAGGTGATCGTGGCGAGCGTCTGGTTCTCTTTCTGTATGTCGACGCCTTCCTTCGCTTCCACCGCCTGGTGCAGACCTTCCGACCAGCGCCGGCCCGGCATGAGGCGCCCGGTGAACTCATCGACGATGATGACTTCGCCGTTCTGAACCACGTATTGCTGATCGCGCAGGAAAAGCGTGTGCGCGCGAAGCGACGCGTTCAGGTGGTGCATGAGGTTGATGTTCGCCGCTTCGTAGAGACTGCTGCCTTCCGGCAGGAGTCCCGCCTCTGCCATCAGCTGCTCCGCGTGCTCGTGCCCCTGCTCGGAGAGGATGACCTGATGCAGCTTTTCGTCGACCCAGTAATCGCCTTCCTCCTCTTTTTCATCCTTCTGGCGGATGAGCTTGGGCGTTATATCCTTGATGCGGAGGTAACTGTCGGTCGTGTCCTCCGCCTGCCCCGAGATGATGAGCGGCGTGCGCGCTTCATCGATGAGGATCGAGTCGACCTCGTCGACGATCGCGTAATAGAGGGCGCGCTGCACTTTCTCGGACGTGTGGAAAACCATGTTGTCGCGAAGGTAGTCGAAGCCGAACTCGTTGTTCGTGCCGTACGTGATGTCGGCCGCATAAGCCTGCTGCTTCAGGTCGTGCTCCATCTGCGAAAGGTTGACGCCGACGCTCATGCCGAGGAAGCGGTAGATCTTTCCCATCCACTCGGCGTCCCGCTGCGCCAGGTAATCGTTGACGGTGATGATGTGCACGCCGACGCCTGCTAACGCATTCAGATACGCGGGAAGCGTGGCAACGAGCGTTTTGCCTTCACCCGTGCGCATCTCCGAAATCTTGCCGTTGTGGAGCGCGATACCACCGAGAAGCTGAACGTCGAAGTGGCGCATGTTCAGCACGCGCTTGCCCGCCTCGCGAACGACGGCGAATGCTTCGGGCAGGATCTCCTCGAGCGCCGCCCGGCGCACGCGATCGACGGCGTCGTCGGTGGGTTGCGCAGCGGGCAAGGGCGCGTCGTCCCCCTCCGCCGCCGGCTGCGGGGCTTTCGACCCTGCGGCGGTCGCGACTCGCTCCTGCACGCGCTTGCGGAATTCATCCGTCTTCGCACGCAACTCGTCGTCCGACAGCCGCGAGATCTCGCTCTCGAGTGCGTTCACTTCCCGCACCGCGCGGCCATACTGCTTCAGCAACCGCTCGTTGCGACTGCCGAAAATTTTCTTGAGCACGCCCTGGATCATGGTCAGGTCTGGACCCGCAAATTCATAAAAAAAGGGTGGGGAAACCCCCACCCTGTCGTTCGTCGAGCGTGCCCGGTTTTAGCCGGGCAGCCGCAGAAACTGCTTCGGATTCTGGGGCACGCCGCGGTGCCGAACTTCGAAATGCAGATGTGTTCCCGTGGCCCGCCCGGTTCTGCCGACTTCAGCGATTCTCGCACCGCTCAAAACGACGTCCCCTGGCTTGACGAGCATCTTCGATGCGTGGGCGTAGCGGGAGACGAAATCGTTGCCGTGGTCGATCTCGATCATATTACCATACTGCGGGTGGTAGCCCGAGTACACCACCACGCCACCGGCAGCGGCGTAGACCTCCGTGCCCTGCTCCGCCAGAAAGTCGATCCCTTCATGAAAAGCGCGCTGCCCGCTGAAAGGATCGATGCGCCAGCCATAGTTTGACGAATGCCATCCAGCCTGCACCGGCAGCATTGTGGGCAGCATTTTTCGGCGGGCGCTGTCTTCCGTCAATAGCGACTCGAGCACGCCAAGCTTGTCGCCGCGGTCGTCGACATCGCGGCTGAGAACATCGAGTTGGTCGGTCATTTCGCCGAACGTAAGGCGCCGGCTCGGCACCGACGAGACCGCCCCGCCCTGACCCGGCGTTTGCCCGAACATGAGATCCTGCGGGCGGAAACCGGCGCGCCCGGCCAGCCGCTCGCCCAGCGTGTCGAGTCTGAGAAGCTGCGCCTGCATCTGCCCCAACCTCACCGCCATGGCGGTGAGGCTGTCGCGGAGGTAGGTTTCGTTACGCAGCGCGTCGAACTGGTGAACCGGTGCGAGCAGGCGGGCTACGTACGGGCTGTTTTGCTGCGCGGCGTAGCGAAGAACGAAAAAGTTGAGCACTGTCGTCAGCGCAATGAGCGAGCCGATGGTGAGGACGCCGAGCAGCGCGAGTTGCGGCAGGCTGATCTTGATGGATCTGGCTCGTGCCAGTTTGTCGGAGACTAGAATGATGTCCACTGGTCGCTCCCTAATTCGCTAAACCGCGATGCCCCTTTCGAAGATCGGCAGTTTGCTCAATGCATCCGACGAGCTCAAAGCGCTGGCCGCGCGCACGCGCCGGCTTCAGGAACTTCAGGCGCTGTATCTAAGGTCCGCCCCCCGGGAACTCGTGGGCTCGAGCCGGGTGAAAAATTTCAGGACGGGGACGCTCTTCGTTTCTGCTGATAATGCGGCGGTTGCCGCGAAACTCAAGCAACTGGCGCCGACCGTGCTGGCGTCTATTCGTGAAACCGATGACGAGGTTACTGGATTAAGAATTGAGGTGCAAGTAAGCGGCACCGCCAGAGAGCGCCGTGCGGAATCTCAAAAAGTGGCGTTGAGCGCTGATGCCATTGAGAAATTCGAAGGCCTGTCAAGAGCGGTCGGGGACGAGGGACTGAAGAATGCGATCGCGCGGCTCGTCCGCCGCCACAAGCGCATCAGATGAGCTTCGAGCTTGACCGATCTCACGCGACCAGGAACAGACGCTCGAAAAAGTAGAACAACATCACCGCGAACATGCACACGAGTGCTGCCACGAACGTCCACCAGGCCCATGTCAGGTACTGCCGCTTGCGCGTGACGAAATACGCCACGATGAGAACCAGCGCCGCGAGCACGAGGACCGCGACGATACGCATCATGGTCATGGTTAAGAACTAGCGCGGACGGTCGTGCCGGCTTAAATTGTCTGCGGCTGCCATGCGAGGAATGCGGGAGCATCCTCGACGCGCTCGAACTTCACGTACGCCCAGGCGTGCTTATGCTCCAGCAGGCGGCGAAGCAACATGTTATTAAGCGCGTGCCCGGACTTGTATCCGCTGAAGGCGCCGATGAGCGGGTGGCCGAGAAGGTACAAATCCCCGATCGCGTCCAGCACCTTGTGCTTGACGAACTCGTCGTCGTACCGGAGCCCGTCGTTGTTGAGCACCCGGTATTCGTCCATGACAATCGCGTTGTCGAGACTGCCGCCGAGCGCGAGGCCCTGCTCACGCATGAGCTCAACGTCCTGCATGAAGCCGAACGTTCTGGCGCGGCTGACTTCCTTCGTGTACGAAGTGGTGGAGAAATCGACACACACGGACTGCCGCGAACGCTCCAGCACCGGATGGTCGAAATCGATCGAGAGGTCGAGCTTGAAGCCGTTGTGGGGATCGAAGCGCACCCACTTGTCTCCGTCGCGCACTTCCACGCTCTGGAGCACTCGAATGAAGGTTTTCAGTGCCTTCTGCTCCTCGAGCCCGGCCGATTGGAGCAGGAACACGAAAGGGCCGGCGCTCCCGTCCATGATCGGGACTTCGGGCGCGGTGAGATCGACGTACACATTGTCCACGCCCAGGCCGGCGAGCGCCGACATGAGGTGCTCCACCGTGGATACCCGCACGCCGTCCTTCTCGAGACATGACGAAAGGCGCGTATCGCCCACGGCATATGGGTTCGCCTTGATCTCGACGGGCGTCGGCAGATCGACGCGACGGAACACGATGCCCGTCCCGGCAGCCGCCGGTCGCAGGGTGAGATAGACCTTCTCACCGGTATGCAGACCGACCCCTGTCGCGCGGACAATGTTCTTCAACGTGCGCTGGTAGATCACTGGAAGATGCTCAGCCGATTGATAAATTCACCCTTTTCATTCTAGCATGGCACTTATGGTGCGGCGCAACAACGGCTGCCGGACGTCCGCCTGGCGGGCCGCAACCGGGCCCGAACTCACGAACGCCTCGACCGACGAGTGCCCCGACCGGCGCCCTGCCGGGCACCCCATACGCCCCCCGGTTGTTAGTCCGCCTGTTTTCGCAGAAAAGCCGGAATATCCAGCATTTCAACGCCTGACTGGCGCATTGCTTCCACGGTAGCGTCGCGATTGCGCCTGCGGATCACTGCCGGCTGCTCGAGCGCTTCGTAATCGACATCCATGCCCTGATTGTCGGTGCCGGTCCTTTGCGCAACGACTGAAAGCGGCTGCGGCTTCGATTGCTGACGCGACGCAGGCTTGCCGAGACCGGTGGCAACGATGGTCACGCGCAGCTGATCCTCGAGGCTGTCGTCGTAGACGGTGCCGACGATGACTGTTGCGGAATCGGCGGCAAACGCCTTGATCGTTTCCATGACGTCGTACATTTCCTGCAGCTGGAAGCTCGCCCGGCTGGCGGAGATGTTGACAAGCACGCCTCGCGCGTCCGAAATGTTGATGTCCTCGAGCAGCGGGCAGGCAACCGCCTGTTCTGCCGCGACGCGAGCGCGATCGGGACCAGCAGCTTTCGCCGAGCCCATCATCGCCATACCCATTTCGGCCATCACGGTGCGCACGTCGGCGAAGTCGACGTTGATCATGCCCGGGCAGCTGATGATTTCGGCAATTCCCGCGACCGCACCATGCAGCACGTCGTTGGCGGCCCTGAATGCCTCATCCAGCGTGACCTGAGTTCCCAGGACGGACATGAGCTTGTCGTTCGGAATCACGATCAGCGAATCGACGTGCTGGGAGAGTGCCTCCAACCCGTCATGCGCGATGCGCTGGCGTTTGCCTTCGAACGCAAACGGCTTCGTGACAACCGCTACCGTGAGGATCCCGAGCTCTTTGGCAACTTCGGCGACCACTGGCGCTGCACCCGTGCCGGTCCCGCCGCCCATTCCGGCCGTCAGAAACAGCATGTCGGCACCCGTGATCAGTTCAGCAATGCGTTCACGATCTTCCATTGCAGACTGACGGCCGATTTCGGGGTTCGCCCCCGCGCCGAGTCCTTTCGTGACGCTGGTGCCGAGCTGGAGCTGCACCTTCGCCTGATTGCGCTTCAGTGCCTGCGCATCGGTGTTTGCGACGATGAACTCAACACCGGATACGCCCTGCGCGATCATGTGATCGACTGCGTTACCGCCGCAGCCGCCCACGCCGATCACCTTGATTACTGCTTCCTGCGATTGTGCGTCGATCAGTTCAATCATTTGAATCTCCTTTTCTACTTGTGTCATTGGCTGCTTCTCGTTGCTGCTGTTTCCGGCTGTTTTTCACGGCTTTTACGTTCACCATCAAAATTTCCCTGTACATCGAACTCAAAAGTTTCCTGTAAACCAGCTCTTCATCCGTTCCACGAGCTGCTGGAACGAACCGATATGTAAATGAGCAAGCTCGCGCTGGCGATGCTGCTGCATGCCGGCGACGAGCAGACCAACCGCCGTCGAATAGCGCGGATGGCGCACGACTTCCGCGAGCGCGCCGCTGTAATGCGGAACGCCCACGCGAACGGGCATGTGAAATATCTCTTCGCCGAGCTCGACCATGCCCTGCATCATGCTCGAGCCCCCGGTAATGACGATGCCGGACGAGAGGAGCTCCTCGTATCCGCTTCGCCGAAGCTCGGCCTGCACGAGCGAATAAAGCTCTTCCACGCGAGGCTCGATGACTTCGGCGAGCGTCTTGCGCGACAGCTCGCGAGGACCGCGCTCGCCGATGCCGGGTACTTCGATCATCTGCTGCGGATCCGCGAGCTGCGAGAGCGCGCACCCATACCGCTGCTTCAGATCCTCGGCGTCTTTCGTCGGCGTGCGCAGCGCCATCGCGATGTCGTTCGTAATCTGATCGCCCGCGATCGGGATCACCGCGGTATGGCGAATTGCGCCATGCGTGAAAATCGCGAGGTCTGTCGTGCCGCCGCCGATGTCGACAAGCGCTACACCGAGGTCTTTCTCGTCGTCCGACACGACGGCCATCGCGGACGCGAGGGGCTGCAGGATGAGGTCGCTGACCTCGAGCCCGCAGCGACGGACACACTTGATGATGTTCTGCGCGGCCGACACCGCGCCGGTCACGATGTGCACCTTCACTTCCAGCCGCACGCCTGACATCCCCAGCGGCTCGCGCACGTCTTCCTGACCGTCGATGATGAATTCCTGATTGAGGATGTGCAGGATTTGCTGATCGTTCGGGATCTGGACGGCCTTGGCGGTTTCGATCACGCGGTCGATGTCCATCTGACCGACTTCCTTGTCCTTGATCGCGACCATGCCCTGCGAGTTGAAGCTCTTGATGTGGCTGCCTGCGATCCCCGTGAAGACGTCCTTGATCTTGCAGTCCGCCATGAGCTCGGCTTCTTCGAGCGCGCGCTGAATGGCATGAACCGTCGTCTCGATGTTCACGACGACGCCTTTCTTCAGGCCTCGCGCAGGGCAGTTGCCCATGCCGATGATCTCGAAGCCGCGCTCTGCCGTGATCTCCGCAACGATCGCGGCTATCTTCGACGTGCCGATGTCCAGCCCGACGACTAGTTTCTTGTTGTCCCGGCTCTTGTTCATGAGAAGCTATGCCGCTCCTTCGCCGGATCGACTTTCCAGTCACTCGCCGCCGCACGCTTCGGCTCGCGGCGCTCTTTACTGCCGACCGGCTTGCGTTTGCGTACCGCTTCGGGGCCTTCCTCCAGCAGGGCCTGGCCTTTGAGCTCCGGTATCCGCACTGCAAAGCCGTTGGCGTAGCGCAGATCCACATAATCGATGCGCCGCTGAAGCGCGCCCACACTGCGCTGGTGAACTTCGAGGTAGCGCCCGAGGCGCGCCTCGACGTCTTCCCGTCCGAGCTCGAGCATCGGCCCCGCGTCCAGCTTCACGCGCCACGCCCGGCGTGGGGTGACCTGCACGAGCGCCGGCTGCGCGTCGATCGCCGAGAGCATGCGGCGGAAGAATTCGTACTGAATCGTGATTTCCTTGGAGCTTCCGACCGGCCCTACGAAAATGGGCAGCTTCCCGTCGTATGCGGCCTGGAAGATTTCACCCTGCGTGTTCACGAGCGCGGTGGTCCCCCAGCGCGCGAGGGGCACGTGCTCGACGACTCTGACTTCGAGCCGGTCCGGCCAGCGCCGCCGCAGGTTGGCTTCACGCACCCACGGGAGCTTTTCAAAGGCCTCTCGGAGCTGCGGCAGGTTGAGGGTGAAGAAGGTGCCCTTGAGCTCGTTGCGCACGATTGCTTCGACCTGTGCGCGCGTCACGTGCTTCGCTTCTCCGCCGAGCTCGACGTACTTCAGCGCGAACACCGGCTGGTGAACGACATACCAGACGAGGCCATACGTGACGATGAGGAAAGCGAGCGCGAAAAGAACGTTTGCACTGCGATTCAGAAGATCGGGCCTATCCCACATGCGCCGCCTCCAGAATCTTCAGACACAAGGCGCCGAAGTCGATCCCGCGAGCGCGCGCTGCCATTGGCACCAGGCTGTGGTCTGTCATGCCGGGGATCGTGTTCACTTCGAGCAGATACGCCGTTCCCGCGCCGTCGATCATCACATCTACTCGCCCGCAGCCACTGCAACCGATCAGTTGAAATGCCCGCAACGCCTCCGCCTGGATTCGGCGCTCCTGCGCCTCCGGCAGCCCTGACGGGCAGATGTAACGCGTGTCGGCGGCGAAATACTTGGCCTCGTAGTCATAGAAAACGCGCGGCGTCTCGAGGCGAATGACCGGCAGCGCCTCCCCGTCCAGCACCGCGACGGTCACTTCGACACCTTCGATGAAACGCTCTGCTATCACGACGTCGTCGTGTTCGGCTGCGAGCTCATACGCGGGCCCGATTTTCTCAACGGAGGTGACTTTGCTCATACCGATGCTCGAGCCTTCCCGCGCAGGCTTCACCATGATCGGCAGCCCGAGTCGGTCTCCAACAGCGGCAAAATCGCTTTCGGCGCTCAGAAGCTCGTAGGGCGGCGTCGAAATGCCTGCGGCCTGCCACAGGAGCTTTGTGCGCCACTTGTCCATCGCGAGCGCACTCGCCATGACCCCGCTTCCGGTGTAGGGGATCCCGAGGTATTCGAGTGCACCTTGTACCGTCCCGTCCTCCCCGAAGCGCCCGTGCAGCGCGATGAACACGCGATCGAATCGCTGTGCGATGAGTTGCTCGAGGCCCTGATCTCTGGGATCGAAAGCGTGGGCATCGACGTGGGCTTTGCTCAACGCGTCGAGAACCATTCCGCCGCTGCGGAGCGAGATCTCGCGCTCGGCACTGGGGCCCCCGAGGAGCACCGCCACTTTTCCAAATGCCATCATGCCGCGTCACCGACGATTCTGACTTCACGTTCGAGGCCGATACCGAAGCGTTGCTTGACCGAGACCGTCACGAGATCGATCAACTGCTCGATGTCGGCGGCGGTGGCGCCACCGTTATTCACAATGAAGTTCGCATGCTTCGGCGATATGACGGCGCCGCCGATGGCCGTTCCTTTGAGGCCACACTCTTCGATGAGCTTCGCCGCATGCATGCCCGGCGGGTTCCTGAAAACCGATCCCGCGTTGGGCTCGCCGAGCGGCTGGGCCGCGATGCGTTTCGCAAGCAGTGCCTTTACCTGCACGCGCGACTGCGCGCCGTCGCCATGCGGGAGCGCGAACACGGCCGACACGAACCACTCGTCCTCACTCGCCCGCCGCCTGATCGAAGACGACGTCGCGACGCTCGCAATCTGCTGGCAGCGCCGCGCAACGCTGCGGTACCCGATGCGGTATTCGGTGGGCGTGCGCGTGTGCAGGGTGCCTGTATGGTCGATCGTCGTGACCCGTCGAACGATGTTCCAGGTTTCGCCGCCGTAGCAGCCGGCGTTCATCGCGAGCGCCCCGCCGATCGTTCCCGGAATGCCCGCCAGAAACTCGGCACCCACGAGGTCATGTATGGCTGCAAAGCGGGATACTTTCGGACTTGCGACGCCGACATCGACTTCGATCTCACCTTCCGTTGTCGCAGACAGCGCTATTTCACGCATCGCCCAATGCGTGAAGATAACGGTCCCGCGCAATCCGCCGTCACGCACGAGGAGGTTGCTGCCGAGGCCGACGAAATGAACCGGCTCCTCGGCGGGCAGCGAACGCAGATATGTGCAAAGGTCGGCGAGGTCCGCCGGCAGATACGCGCGCTGCACGGCACCGCCTGCGCGCCAACTCACGTGACGCGACATCGGCTCGTCCTGTCGCAATTCACCGCGCAGCGCGATCGTCACGTTTCCCCGCGATTCGACTGTGGCTGCTGCCATTGCACCGCCGCTCATCCCTCATCCCTCATCCTTCGGCCCTCGTGAGCGCGGCCGCTACGCCGCCGATGGAACCCGCCCCCATCGTCAGCACCACATCGCCGTCGCGGGCAGCGGCACGGATGCTGTCGGGCAGCTCGGCAACTGTTTCGACGAAGATCGGCTCCACTTTCCCCTGCACGCGGACTGCACGTGCGAGCGCTCGCCCGTCGGCGGCGACGATTGGCGCTTCGCCGGCAGGATAAACATCCGTCAGAAGAAGCGCGTCGGCGGTGCTCAGCACCTTCACGAAATCTTCGAAGCAGTCGCGCGTTCGCGTGTAGCGGTGTGGCTGAAACGCGAGTATCAGGCGCCGCTCTGGAAAGGCGCCGCGCGCAGCTTCGAGCGTTGCGGCCATTTCCACCGGGTGATGTCCGTAGTCGTCGACGAGCGAGAAAGAGCCGCCGTCGGCAAGGCGCACCTCTCCATACTGCTGAAAGCGCCGCCCTACACCTTTGAAGCTCGCAAGCGCGGCCGCGATCTTCTGCGGGGAAACGCCGACCTCGAGCCCCACTGCGATTGCGGCGAGCGCATTTCGCACGTTGTGCATGCCGGGAAGGTTCAGCGTGACGCGGAAGTCAGCGCCACTTCCGCCATTCGCGGCGCACTGCACACGGAATCGCATCTGACCGCCGTGCGCCTCGATTTCAACCGCACGTACCTGGGCGTCTTTCGACAAGCCGTAAGTGACGATGGTTTTAGGCACGCGTTCCACGATATCGCGCACCCCGGCGTCATCGATGCACAGCACCGCCACCCCATAAAAAGGCAGGTGCTGCAGAAAGTATATGAACGCCTGGCGAAGCTTTTCGACTGAATGCTCGTAGGTGTGCATGTGGTCGGCGTCGATGTTCGTCACCACTGCGAGGCACGGTTGCAGGTAGAGGAAGGACGCATCGGATTCGTCGGCTTCGACAACGATGAAATCGCCGGTTCCGAGCCTTGCGTTCGAGCCCACGGCTTCGACGCGGCCGCCGATCACGAATGTGGGGTCCAGGCCGCCCTCGGCCAATACCGCCGCGGTAAGGCTCGTCGTCGTCGTCTTGCCATGCGTCCCGGCAACAGCGATGCCCTGCTTCAGGCGCATGAGCTCGGCGAGCATCGACGCGCGCGGGACGACGGGAATCGTCTTCGCGCGAGCCGCAAGTACTTCAGGGTTGTCTGCCGCAACGGCGGTTGAAACGACGACCGCATTAGCGCCTTCGATCTGCTCAGCCGCGTGACCTTTGTGTATCCGCGCTCCGAGGCTCTGCAGGTGTCGCGTCACCGCGCTCTCACCTGTGTCCGACCCGCTCACCTGATAGCCAAGGTTGAGGAGTACTTCGGCAATACCGCTCATGCCGGAGCCGCCTATTCCAATGAAGTGAACATGCTTAACTTTGTGCTTCATGCGGCCAGCCTCATGCACGCTTCCGCGACTGCCTGCGTAGCGTCGGGTTTGCCGGCGGCCCGTGCAGCGCGCGCCATGGCAAGAAGCTTCTCGCGATCGAGCTGAGTGAGAACCTCCGCCAGTTTTTCGGGCGTGAGCTCCGACTGCGGGATGAGCATTGCCCCGCCGCGGTCCGCCAGAAAGCGTGCGTTGTGCGTCTGGTGATCGTCCACAGCGAACGGAAAAGGAATCAGCACGGACGGCACACCGGCGGCCGCCAGCTCGGCGATTGTCGAAGCGCCCGCCCGGCAGATAAGGAGATCAGCGCTCGCGTAACGCGCGGCCATGTCATCTATGAATGCCAGAAGGTCTGCCTCGACATTCGCGCCCTGGTAGTTCGCGCGCACCGTATCGACGTGTGCCGCGCCTGACTGGTGAGTGACGTGCGGGCGAGTGCTCACGGGGATCAGCGCTACGGCTTTGGGGACGATATCGTTGAGCGCCGCTGCGCCCTGGCTGCCCCCGAGAACCAGGAGCCGCAGCGGCCCTGTGCGGTCGCCGAAGCGCTGCTCCGGCGGCGCAATGGCGGCGATGTCCTCGCGCACTGGATTGCCGGTCCACTCCACCTTGCTTCGCGACCCAAAGGCTTTCGGGAAAGCGACGAGCACCGTGTCCGCAACGCGGCTTAGCACACGGTTGGTAAGGCCGGCGATCGAGTTCTGCTCGTGCACCACGAGCGGTCGCATGAGGAGCCGGGCCATGAGTCCGCCGGGGAAGGCGACGTAGCCGCCCATGCCCAGTACCACCGCCGGACGGTGCGCGAAGATTGCGCGCGCGCTTTGCCAAAGTGCGACCAGCAGATTGAGCGGGAGGAGCGCCATGGGAACGATGCCGCGGCCGCGCAAGCCGGAAAACCGGATCCACGCCATCGTGTATCCCTTCGCGGGCACGATGCGCGCCTCCATGCCGTTGCGCGCGCCGAGCCACACGACGTTCCAACCTTGCGCGCGCGCATAGTCCGCCACCGACAGCGCCGGAAAAATGTGGCCGCCGGTGCCGCCCGCCATGATCATCAACGTGCGTGACGTATGAACGGCCGTCATACGGTGAAGCCTCGCTGGGTTGCCTGTTTTAGCTCCGGCATAACGTTCGCAGCGCGAACATTAGCCTTCACTGAAATCGCCAGCTCGAGCGGTCTCCACGCCAGAGGTATCTCACGCGCTCTCATACTGTGAATCCTTTGGAGAGCTGGCGATTTTCCCAATCGACGCGAAGGAGGATGGCGAGCGCGATGCACGTCGTCGCAATCGCGCTGCCGCCGAACGAAAGCAGCGGAAGCGTGAGACCCTTGGTCGGGAGGATGCCCATGTTGACACCCATGTTGATGATCGCCTGCACGCCGATCCACAGTCCGATGCCCTGCGCGACGAGAGACGCGAAGTAACGCTCGAGCACCGCAGCACGACGGCCGATCGCGAACGCACGCGCGACGATCGAAGCGAACATGATCGCGATGATAGCGACGCCGACGAACCCCAGCTCTTCGGCAATGACGGCGAGCAGAAAGTCCGTATGCGCTTCGGGAAGGTAGAAGAGCTTCTCCACGCTGCCACCAAGCCCTACGCCGAGCCATTCACCGCGCCCGAATGCGATGAGCGCGTGCGAAAGCTGGTAACCCTTTCCATAAGGATCGGCCCACGGATCCATGAAACCGGCCATGCGCTGCATCCGGTATGGAGACGTCAGTATGAGGAGCAGAAAACCGACGAGCAGCATGACGATGAGCCCGGCGAAAAGCTTCCAGTTCATGCCGCCGAGAAAAAGAATGCCCATTGCAATGACAGTGATTACGGCAAAGGCGCCGAAATCGGGCTCGAGGAGAAGCAGTCCGCCCGCTGCAAGCATCACGAAAAACATCGGCATGAAGCCGCGCCGCAGGCTGTGCATGAACGCCGCTTTTCGAACCGTGTAGTCCGCCGCGTAGAGCACGACGAAAACCTTCATGAGCTCGGAAGGCTGGATGTTCATGACGTAGACCGAGATCCACCGGCGGCTGCCGTTGACTTCACGTCCGATTCCCGGCACGAGCACCAGAACCAGCAGCACCATGCCGATCACGAAAAGATAGGGTGCCGCCTGCTGCCACAGCCGAACAGGAACCTGGAATGCCATGACCGCGATCAGGACCGAGATGATCACGAAAAGAACGTGTCGAAGAAGATAGAAGGTGGGCTGGTAGCCCGTGCTGCGGCCGCCCTCTGCGATCGCGATCGAGGACGAGTACACCATCACGATGCCAAGACCCAGCAAAAGGATGCTGAGCCAGACAAGGATGCGGTCGTACTCGGGTGCGGACACCCGCTTGCGCGTTTCGCGGTAATACATCGCTTCGCTCACTGGCGAGCCCTCACGAGCGCGCGAACCGCATCCGAGAAGACTTCACCGCGATGCACGTAGCTTCTGAACATGTCGAAGCTTGCGCACGCGGGCGACAGGAGCACCGCATCGCCGGACTTGGCCGCGCCATAGGCGGCGTCGACGGCCTCTTCCATGCTCGACGCATGAAAAAGCGGAACATCGCAATCTTTCAGGACGCGCGAGATCAACTCGCCATCGCGACCGATGAGAACGACTGCGCGTGCACGGGCAGACACCGCCGCCGCGAGCGGCGAAAAGTCCTGGCCTTTGCCATCCCCGCCCGCAATGAGCACGACGGGGCGCGTCATGCCCTTGAGGGCTGCGACCGTTGCGCCGACGTTGGTGCCCTTTGAATCGTCGAAGAAGGTGATGCCATCGCGTTCGCCGACTTTTTCCAGACGATGCGGCAGGCCGCGAAACCCGCGCAGGCCCTGTCCCATCGAATTCGTATCGAGGCCGATCGCTGCGCCAAGCGCCAGCGCGGCGAGCGCGTTGGCTGCGTTGTGAAGACCGGCGAGCGGAAGGTCGGCAATCGGCATGATGCTCACCTTGCCGCACGCGAGACTCGCGCCCATCAGGCCCCAGTCGTTTTCGTGCCGCGGCATGTCGAGCCCGAACGTCACTGTATCGACCCCGCCTCGCGCCATGCGCGTCGTCCACGCATCGTCACGGTTCACAATCTGAATCTTCGCCCCTTCGAAGATGCGCGCTTTGGCTGCGGCGTAATCCTGCAGCCCGTCGTAACGATCGAGATGATCTTCCGTAAGGTTGAGCACGGCCGCTGCGGCCGGGCGAAGAGATGCCGTGCTTTCGAGCTGAAAGCTGGAGAGCTCCAAAACAAATACTTCCGGAAGGCTCGTTGCACCGGATTCGATTTGCGCGAGTGCATCGAGGACGGGCAGACCGATGTTTCCGGCGACGAGCGTGCTCCGGCCCGCCGCCTTGCATGCCTCGCCGGTCATCGCGGTGACCGTGCTCTTGCCGTTCGAACCCGTGATCGCAATGATCTTCGGCGTGTTCACCCCGAGCGCTCTTGCCGTTTCCGGCAGTGCCTGCGCAAAGAGCTCCACGTCGCCGACGACAGGCACGCCGCGTTTCAGCGCTTTCGATACGGTCGGCTCGCGGCGATCGACACCCGGACTGATCGCGATTACATCCGCTGCAACGAACGCTGCATGCCGGTAAGCACCGCTGTAGATCGACATCTCCGGATGATCTGCTGCCAGCGTGCGCGCGTGCGGCGGCTCGGCGCGCGTGTCGGCGACGCTCACTACCGCGCCGCGGCGGGAAAGCCAGCGCGCCATCGAGAGACCTGTGTCACCGAGTCCGAGCACGAGGACCTTTGTGTTTTGCCAATGCACTGTTCACCGTTGAAGGCTTACCGCAGCTTCAGCGACGAGAGCCCGATCAATACCAACATCATCGAAATGATCCAGAAGCGCACGACGACCTGATTTTCTTTCCAGCCCTTGAGCTCGTAGTGATGGTGCAGCGGCGCCATTCGGAAAATGCGTTTGCCCGTGAGCTTGAAGGAAGCGACCTGCAGCATCACCGAAAGCGTTTCGACCACGAACACGCCGCCCATGATGAAGAGCACGATCTCCTGTCGCACGATGACGGCGATCGTCCCGAGAGCCGCGCCCAGCGCGAGTGCGCCCACGTCGCCCATGAAGACTTCGGCCGGATAGGCGTTGAACCAGAGGAAGGCGAGCCCTGCACCGGCGAGGGCTCCACACACGACCGTCAGCTCCCCGGCGCCCGGTATGTGGGGAAACCCCAGATACTTCGAAAACACCGCGTGGCCCGCGACATAGGCAAAAACACCTAACGCGCTTCCGATCATCACGGTCGGCATGATCGCGAGGCCGTCGAGGCCGTCGGTGAGGTTGACGGCATTGCTGGTGCCTACGATCACGAAGTACGTCATCACGACGAAACCGATCCACCCGAGCGGATACGTAATCTGCTTGAAGAACGGCACGATAAATTCGGTTTGTGCGGGAAGGTTGGTCGAGAATGCGATGAAGCATGCCGCGCCCAGACCGAAGATCGACTGCCAGAGAAACTTGGTTCGGGCGGAAAGGCCTTTCGGATTGCGATGAACGACCTTGCGATAGTCGTCGATCCACCCAATGCCGCCGAAGGCCATCGTCACAGCGAGCACGACCCAGACAAACCGGTTGGAAAGATCGCTCCAGAGAACCGTCGTCACCACAACCGAGACGAGAATGAGCGCGCCGCCCATCGTCGGGGTTCCTGCCTTGCTGAGATGCGACTGCGGGCCGTCGCTGCGCACTGACTGGCCGATTTTATAAGCGGTGAGTTTGCGGATCATCGTCGGCCCGACGACGAACGCGAGCATGAGCGAGGTGAGACACGCAAGCACTGCGCGCAAGGTGATGTAGTTGAAAACGTTGAAGAGGCGTATATCCTTTCCCAGCCATTGGGCGAGCTCTAGGAGCATTGCGCCTCCTCGGCGGTAAAGGCATCAACCACGCGCTCCATTTTCATGAAGCGGGAGCCTTTGACGAGCACGGTAAGGTCGGGCGCCAGCGCGTTTCCGACTTCAACGATGAGGTCTTCGATCCGCGTGCAGTGTTTTGCGCCGTGACCGAAGAGGCGGGCTGTTTCAGCTGACTGATCGCCGAGCGTGAGAAGGCGCTCGATGCCCGCTTCGCGAGCGTAGGTGCCGAGCTCGGCGTGAAGCTTCGGTCCCTGTGGTCCCAGTTCGCCCATATCGCCCAGCACCAGAAGCCGCGGCGCCTTGCATTGCGCCAGCACGAGGATCGCCGCGCGCGTCGATTCCGGGTTCGCGTTATACGTGTCGTCGATGACGGTCGCTCCGGCGACTGTCCGCTTGGGCTGCAAGCGGCCTTTCACACCCGGGTAGCGTTCGAGGCCTGCCGAGATTGCATCCGGTCCCACGTCGAGGGCCACCGCGGCCGCCGCGGCGGCCAGCGCGTTTCGAACGTTATGGACCCCAGGCGCGCGCAGCGTGGCGTTGGCGATACCCGCCGGCGTTTTGACTACGATCTCGCTCGTCAGTGAGCGGCTGCTGAACGTGGCCGTCACATCGGTGGGCTTGTCGAGCGCGAATTGAACGCATCGCCTGCCGGCTGCGCGCTCGCGCCAGATCGCGGCAAAGCGATCGTCCGCATTGATAACTGCCGTGCCTTCAGCCGACAACCCTTCGAAGATTTCGCCTTTCGCGGCGGCGATAGCTTCTTCAGTGACCAGAAATTCGATGTGAGCACGGCCCGCGTTCGTGATCAAAGCGACATCCGGCGCCGCAAGCTTCGCGAGATAACCGATTTCTCCGGCGTGGTTCATCCCCATCTCGATGACCGCATACTGCGACGCGCCCGTGAGCTCCAGCAGCGTGAGCGGGACGCCGATGTCGTTATTCAGGTTGCCGCGCGTGGCGAGAACCGCGGCGTCGGAGCGCGTTCGCCCGACGGCTTCACGAAGGATCGCGGCGAGCATTTCCTTTACCGTGGTCTTGCCGCTGCTTCCGGTGAGGCCGACGAGCCTCACGTCGAAGCGTCGGCGCCAGTTCGCCGCGAGCTGCCCCAGGGCGTGCTTCGTGTCCTTCACGGTGATCGTTGGAAACGCCGTATCAGCGCCGTGGCTTGAAGCGGCGTCCACCATCGCAGCAACAGCGCCGGCCGCACGCGCCCGGGCGACAAAAGTATTGCCGTCAAAACGATCGCCGCGCAGTGCGACGAAGAGATCGCCTTTGCGCAGCGTGCGCGTGTCGGTGCTGACGCCGGTAAATGTCACGTCACTGTGCGATGCCTGGGCACCGAGCACGGCGGCGGCCTCGCCGATCGTCATCATGCGACGCGCTCGCTGAGCACTTCACGCACGACCGCCGCGTCGCTGTATGGATGCCGCACGCCGGCAATTTCCTGGTACTCCTCGTGGCCTTTTCCCGCGATCAACACGACGTCGCCGGCGTGCGCTCCGGCAATGGCAGCGCGTATCGCCTGCGAACGATCCGGCGCGATTGCGCATTGGCGCGTGACGCCGGCGAGGATGTCGGTAATGATCGTGTGCGGATCTTCGCCACGCGGGTTGTCGGTGGTCACGATGACCTCGTCGGCGAGTCGCGTGGCGATTCGCCCCATCAGCGGACGCTTGCCGCGATCGCGGTCTCCGCCGCAGCCGAAAACACACACGAGTTTCGTATCGCGCCGCGCGCCGTCCGACTGCCTGCGCGCGGTCATGAGCTCTCTCAGTGCGCGCAACACGTTCTCGAGCGCGTCGGGTGTGTGCGCGTAGTCGACCAC
>JBKJPI010000082.1:0-3777 GCA_046595235.1 Burkholderiales bacterium
GAAACTAAGCGGAACCGCCGATGAATGCAATGTTCCCGTCGCAAAGTGCACACCTACTTTGCGCCGAAACTGCAACTTGAACTGAATCGCTGGCAAAGCCAGACGATTCAGCTTTGAAATGCAACGAAACACCGACCGTCGACATTATGCGTCTCCGGCCGCCGCCCGGGCCTGTTGCGCCGAAGAGAACGCGCATGCTTGGGACCCGCGCACCTAATTCGCATGCCGGGCTGGTGCGATGTCCTGAGGCGCAACACCGCGAAGCATGGCGAAAAAACGCTGGCGGTCTTCAGTGGTGAAGTCGCGGAAGGTCCGAAAGCCGACGTGCTCGTGCTCGCGCTCGGCGTGAACTTCGATTCCCCACAACGGTGCCGTGCTGTTGGGCAGCATCGAGTAACGCACGTCGCCGATCACATCGGGGACTGCCGGGTGGCGTACGAGAAAGCCTTCGGAGACGCGGGCAAAACGAACGAGATCGGTGGCCTGCACGCTGTTCACGTTGAGCGGCGGCACAAGGTCGATCGGCTGTATGCGCCTGACCGAGCCGCCGCTATAGAGAAGAGGCGCGGAAAGGCCCACGCGCGCAGCATCGACGAAGTAGTCATTCCCGTGCAGGTAGACGCTGCGCCACAGCAACAGATTTCCGAGCGTCGGTTTAACTTCGTGCTGTGTGATTACGTGTTTACGCTGGGCCGCGACGCTTGCGATGAGCGATTCCGCACGCTCGCGCTGAATCCAGCCCAGGCCGAGGTAAGCCACGACGATGCCGACTGCGACGCGCGCAGCGCTCGGGGTGCTCGCGCGAAACGCGAGCACCACGCCAACGAGCAGCACCAGCGTCACGACCGGATCGATCACAGCGACGACGCTGGCCGCGAAGCGCGTGTCGGTGAACGGCCACAGGAGCTGCGTTCCGTAGCTCGTGCATGCGTCGAGAATAAGTGCGCTCACGTAGCCTGCGAGCGCCGGCCAGTACAGCTGGGGCAACTCGACGCGTCTTCGCAGGATCAGCCACAGCAGCGCCGCAACGATAAGTGCGCCCACGGGTGCCGCGACGACCGAATGCGTGAACTGGCGGTGATATTCGAGTGCGAGAAGCGGGTCGGTTCCCGATGAGATCAGAACGTCAGCGTCGGGGAGCAGCGCGCCGGCCGCTCCGGCGAGTGCCGCGATACGCCGCCGGCCACCACCGATTGCCTGTCCGGTGGCGGCCCCCAGGAGCACATGCGACAAAGGGTCCATCGATGCAGCTCTACTCGAGCTTCATTTCCCTGATCACCGGCGTGAACTGCTGCATCTGCTTGCGAAACATCGCTTCCTGCTCTTTAGGTGATGACCCGATGGGCTCCGCGGCAAGATCGCTCAGACGCTTCGCGACTTCGGGATGCTTTACCGCGGCCACTACCTCCTTGTGCAGCCGCTCTACGATTGCACGCGGCGTCTTCGCCGGCACGAAGAGCCCGTTCCAGCCTTCGAACTCGAGCGCGGGGAATCCGAGCTCACGTACTGTGGGCACGTCCGGCAACACCGCGAGCCGCTTGGAGGCGCTGGTGGCGATAGCCCTGAGAGTTCCTGCACGAATCTCTGCGAGCGAAGATGAAAGCTGATCGCCGCCGATCTGCACGCGGCCGCTCAGCACGTCCTGCTTGAGCGGAGCGGCGCCCTTGAACGCGATATGAACCATATCGACCTTGGCATCGCGCTTGAATGTTTCCCCGAAGACGTGCATGGCCGAGCCGGGGCCGGTCGAGCCATAGTTGTATTGCAGCTTTGGATTTCCACGCAGCAGGTTCCCGACCTCGCGCAGGTCTTTCGCGGGAACGGAAGGATGCGCGATGAAGACGAAAGGCACGAAAACCGCGATCGACACACCGGCGAAATCCTTTTCCGCGTCGAAGGGCAGCCGTTTCGCGAGCGTCTGCACGACGGACGATATCGGAAAAGTGATGTTGTGCATGAGCATCGTGTGACCGTCGGGCGCTGCCTTGGCGACGATGTCGGCGCCGATCGTGCCGCCTGCGCCCCCGCGGTTGTCGACGAGCACTTGCTGGCCCATCGATTCGCTCATGCGTTGTGCCACGAGACGCGCAACGACGTCGGTTGTTCCGCCTGCCGGGAACGGCACCACGATCCGCAGCGGGCGCGAAGGAAAGCCTGGCTCACCCGAATGCACGGATCCTGTGCCGAGAAACCCGATGAACATCCAGCCAGCAGCTGCGAGTAACCTGCGTGTGCTCGACATACTGTCTCCTCCTCATCCAGTCGTTATGGTTGCAAGCTCAGAGCGCGTACGATCCCATCTTACGTAAAGCCGGTGCTCGCCGCCATGGATGGCCGCCTTTACTTGACCTGCGTGCTCGCCTACCCTACGGAACTTCTGATCGGCTGTCGCAGGTTCCTACCCTACGCTGGTCGCGTCAGCCTTCTGCTCACTCCGGATCCACCGTGCCCCTGATTTCTCTCGACCGCGCCTCGCTCGCATTCGGCGACGCCGCGCTGCTGGACCACGCCGACTTCCTGCTCGACAACGGCGAACGCGTCGCGCTCATCGGCCGTAACGGCACGGGCAAAACGAGCCTGCTCAAGGTAATCGCCGGTCAGCAGGCAGCGGACGATGGCGTGGTGTGGCGCGCGCCGGGCTTACGTATCGCATTCGTCCCGCAGGAGCCGCAGCTCGAGCCGCAGCACACGGTGTATGAAGCGGTGGCGACCGGACTCGGCGAGCTTCAGCAGATTCTGGTGGATTATCACAAGGCCACGCACGACGTCGCGGCGGGAAGCGAGGAGGCGCTCGAGCGCCTTCCGGAGCTGCAGCACGCGCTCGAGCACGCGGACGGCTGGCGCATCACGTCGCGCATCGACGCGCTGATGGATCGCTTCACGCTGCCGGCGGACGCGCTCGTGAGCGAGCTTTCGGGTGGACTTCGCAAACGCGTGGCACTCGCGCGCGCGCTGGCGATGGATCCCGAAGTGCTTCTCCTCGATGAGCCCACTAACCATCTCGACGTGACCTCGATCGAGTGGCTCGAAGGCTGGCTGAAGGACTATCGCGGCGGCGTCCTGCTCGTGACCCACGACCGGCGTTTTCTCGACAACGTCGCGACGCGCGTGATCGAGCTCGATCGTGGACATCTCACCAGCTATCCCGGGAGCTATGCGGATTACCAGCGCCGCAAGGAAGAGCAGCTCCACGCTGAAGCGATATCGAACGCGCGTTTCGACAAGGTGCTTGCGCAGGAAGAAGTGTGGATCCGCAAAGGAATCCAGGCGCGTCGGACCCGGAACGAAGGCCGGGTGACGCGCCTTGAGCATCTGCGCGTCGAGCGCTCGGCGCGCCGCAACCGGATCGGTCAGGTGAGCTTTGCCGTGGGCGCGGGCGAACGCTCGGGCCAAATGGTGGTGGAGATGCACGACGTCAGCAAAAGCTTCGGTCCACGTGCAATCGTGCGCGACTTCTCCACGCGCATCCTGCGCGGAGATAAGATCGGGCTGATCGGCCCCAATGGATCCGGAAAGACGACACTCCTCAAGCTGATCCTGGACGAGCTCGAGCCGGACAGCGGGAGCATTCGGCGAGGTGTGCGCGTCGCTGTGGCCTACTTCGATCAGATGCGTGAGCAGCTCGACGATGAAGCGACACTCATCGATACGATCAGCCAGGGTGCCGAGTACATCGAGATCGACGGCGCGCGAAAGCACGTCATGAGTTATCTCGGCGACTTTCTCTTCAGGCCCGAGCGCGCGCGCGCAAAGGTCTCGGCATTGTCCGGCGGAGAG
>JBKJPI010000101.1:0-2580 GCA_046595235.1 Burkholderiales bacterium
CGCAGAGCGACAGCGGCTCGGTCAACAAATTGAATCTCGGTCATGTTCAATTTACCCGTGATGTTCATGTTTTATGAACGAAGGCTAAATATGAACACAAAGTGCACGTTTGTTCAAGTTTATCCGCTGTTCAAATAAGATGAACAGAATGCCAATAATGAACAAGGTGCCCAGCAGCAGCGGGTTCCCGCCCTTTCCGGAAATATGTGGGCTGTTGAGCCATGAGATCCGTGCCTTCCTTGAGTCAGCCTGTAAGCGTCTGCGAACACGAACGCTCCCTATAGAATAATCAGCCGTGGCGTGAACCGCTGAGAACAACAGATCAGGAGTGAGCAATGAGCCCTGCCTTCCATACGCCGATCGAAACGCCATCGCGTCGCCGCTTCCTTACCGCACTGACGGCCGTCGGCGCGGGTGCCCTGCTGCCCGGCTGCCAGATGACCGCCGGCAGCGAGCCGGGGACGCCGAACCGGATCGACGTCCACCACCACTTCGCGCCGCCGGGCTACTCGAACGAGCTGAAGACCCTGATGCAGGGCCACGCGAAGTGGTCCGTGGAAGCGACGCTGGACGAAATGGAGAAGAGCGGCATCTCGACCGCCTTCACGTCGCTGATCAACCCCGGAATGCAGGCGTGGGGCGGCGACGTGCAGGGTTCGCGCAGAATCGCGCGCATATCGAACGAATACGCGGCGCAGCTCATGCGCGACTACCCCGGCCGCTTCGGGTCCTTCGCGTCCATTCCATTCCCTGACGTCGAGGGCAGCCTGCGCGAGATCGAATACGCATACGACACGCTGAAGGCCGACGGCATCTATCTCTGGACAAGCTACGGCGGGAAGCTGCTCGGCGATCCGGCGTTTTTCCCGATACTCGAGGCGCTCAACCGCCGCAAGGCCGTGATTTACACGCATCCGGCAACCCCGGACTGCTGCTCGAAGATCATGCCTTACATTTCGATCAACGCCATCGAAGGCCCCGTCGACACGACGCGTACGATGATGAGCCTCATCTTTCAGGGCGGCGCGGCGAAGTATCCCGATATCCGATGGATCTTCTCGCACAGCGGCGGCGTCACGCCATTCCTGCTTTCCCGTTTCCAGCGTGAAGAGGTGGAGAAGGACCGCAAGAGTGTGCTGCCCAACGGCCTCATGCACGAGCTGCGCAAGTTTTATTACGACACAGCTCAGGGCCATCACGAGGGCGCGTTGAAAGCATTGCTTGCGATCATTCCCATCTCACAGGTGCTCTACGGCACCGACTACCCGTTCTGGGACGGCAGAAGAGTCAGCGACGATCTTGCAAAGGGCGGCTTCAGCGTGGCCGAGCGAAGGGCGATCGACCGAGGCAATGCGTTGCGTCTCTTCCCCCGCCTCGCCTGAACCCGGAGAAGTGCATGAAGAAAGCCCTGTTAGCTGCATCGTTCGTGCTGGCGATCTCACCGATCGAATACGCTACCGCTCAGTCGGCGACCTACCCCGCCAGGACGATCCGCTGGATCGTGCCGTTCGCACCCGGCGGCAGCGTCGACATCCTCGCGCGGTTCGCCGGGGCCGAGCTTTCGAAAAGCTTCGGGCAGCAAGTCGTGATCGACAATCGCACCGGCGCCTCCGGCACGATCGGCACCGAGGTCGTCGCGCGTGCGGCGCCGGACGGATACACGATCGGTTCCAACACCGTTCCGTTCGTCGCGAATACGTTTCTCTACAAGAAGGTGCCTTACGACGTGCTGAACGACTTCGCGCCGATCTCGCTGATGGCGCAGACGGGGAACGTGCTGACGGTGCATCCGTCGGTGCCCGCGCGTTCGGTGCGCGAACTGGTTCAGCTCGCGAAGAGCCGGCACGCAGCCCTCAATTACGGTACTGCAGGCGCCGGCTCGAACCCGCACATCGCCGGAGAGCTCTTCAACTATCTCGGCAAAGTGAATCTCCAGGCGGTGCATTACAAGGGCGGGTATCCCGCGCTGGTGGCAGGAATCTCCGGAGAAACCAGCATCACCTTCGGCAGCATCATCGAAACCGCCGCGCAGGTTACGGCCGGGAAAATGCGCCCGCTCGGCGTGACCGCGCTCAAGCGCTCACCCGCGCTGCCCGATGTGCCGACCATCGCCGAGGCGGGATTACCTGGCTATGAGTTCGCCGCGTGGCACGTTCTGTTTGCGCCCAAAGGCACGCCGCCCGCGGTGGTTACGCTACTAAGCGACAGCCTGAAGAAGATACTGCACGCGCCGGGTGCACCGAAGCAATACGAGGATCGCGGGCTCGATGTCATCGGAACGACACCGCAGGAAGCGTCGGCTCACTTGAAGAACGAGCTTGGCAAGTGGGGCAAGGTGATCAAGGAGCGGGGAATGCGCGCGGATTGAGACCCGATCATGCGTTAGAGGGTGCTGAGCGGGATGAGGCGACATGCACCACCAGCGCAATTACGATCGCCGTCATCGAAACGCCGCATACGGCGATCCAGCCGAAATGCGCGAACGTCCAGCTCGTGAGGAACGCGCCGATCGCATTTCCGCTCCACACGTGCAATCCGAAGAGCGTGTTCGTACGTCCGCGTGAATCCGGCACCGCCGAG
>JBKJPI010000167.1:0-7142 GCA_046595235.1 Burkholderiales bacterium
GGCACGCCGCTGACGCAGGTTGCGAAGGCTTTCCTCGTCTCGTTCGACTCGACGATGCGCTCGAACCTGAGTGTCGGGCTTCCGATAGACCTTCTTGCTTACGATCGCGACGCGCTGCGGGTGACCCGGCGCCGGCGCTTCGTGCAGGGCGATAAATATTTTTCGGAGATCAGCGGGATCTGGTCACAAGGCCTGCGCCGCGCATTTGCGGAAGTGCCCGAGGTCCCCTGGGAGCAACCGCAGGATTCGCGCTTATGACTCTTCCTGCCGCAGCGTGACGCTAAAGTCCATAACAGGCTCTAGCCGAGGGTCGTATCGAAAAGCATCATCAGCACGAAGCCTGCGAAGAGGCCGACTGTCGCTGACGTTTCCTTTCCAAGACGGTGCGACTCCGGAATCATCTCGTGGCTGATCACGAAAAGCATCGCGCCGGCCGCGAATCCAAGTCCCCACGGAAGCAGGGCGCCTGAAACCGCTATTGCTGCGGCCCCGACCATACCGCCGATTGGCTCGACCAGTCCTGTTGCGAGGGCGATCAGCACGGCCTGCATGCGGGTGTAGTTCAGCGTCATCATGGCGAGCGCAACCGCCAGACCTTCCGGCATGTTCTGCACGGCAATGCCCACGGCGAGCGGGAGCCCGGTTGCCAGGTTCTCCGCGCCAAAGGCAACGCCGACCGCAAGGCCCTCGGGCACGTTGTGCAGCGTGATCGCAAATACGAATAGCCATACGCGACGCACAGCCGCGTAGTTGCGCCCGTGCGATCCCTGGACTACGTGCTCATGCGGCACCACCTTGTCCATGACGAGCAGTAGCGAGGCGCCGAGCAATAGCGCAGCGCCGGCGAGCAGGCCGCCTCCGACTTTGCTGCCGGTCATGGCTGTCGCCGCGCTGATCGCGGGCAGGAGAAGCGAAAAGACGCTCGCCGCCAGCATCACACCCGCGCTGAAGCCCAGCATTGTCGTTTGCGTCTTGGCTGAAACGCTGCGGGTGAAAAGAAGCGGCAAGGCACCGACACCCGTTGCGGCGGCTGTGCACAAGGTTGCGAGCACCGCGACCGCAATGGCATTCATGCCCCCAACGCGCAGCGATAGCGTGCGCGCGATGCCGTCGGTTGCGCTCAGCGCGATGACGAGGAGGACCGCAAAACCAGACACCGCCCAGATCAGGGCGGTGTGGTCGTAGACGACGCGGCGTGTTGCGAGGACTAAAGGGGGCATAGCAATGGAAAAGCGAATTACGCGCCTGCGGAGAGTAGAGGCGTGGTCAGCTTTATTGCTCCAGGAGGCTCCTTAGCATCCAGGCGGTCTTCTCATGGATCTGCATGCGTTGGGTCAGGAGGTCGGCGGTGGGTTCGTCGCTCGCCTTCTCCGCGGCCGGAAAAATGGAGCGGGCAGTGCGAACGACCGATTCCTGTCCGGACACCAGCAAGCGGATCATTTCTTCAGCTTTCGGGACCCCCGGCTCTTCCTTGATCGACGAGAGCTTTGAATAATCGCCATAGGTACCGGGCGCGGGATAGCCCAGCGCGCGAATGCGCTCCGCGATCAGATCGACGGCCAGTGCGAGCTCGGTGTATTGCGTTTCGAACATGAGGTGCAGCGTCTGGAACATGGGGCCGGTTACGTTCCAGTGAAAATTGTGGGTCTTGAGGTACAGCGTGTATGTATCTGCGAGCAGGCGCGAAAGCCCGTCCGCGATTTCTTTCCGATCCTGCTGATTGATTCCGATATCCATCGTTTGCATGTGGCACTCCTGAAATGCGTTGCGTCGCCCCTGCCGCTGCTTTCATGCGGCGAGCCCATCATAGGCGGCCGCGACCGGCTGGATCCAATTGAATGTCGGTAAGGCGACGATAGCCGACGCCTATGCGCGCACCCCTCGCGATCCTCCAGATCAGTCGTTGGCGGCCGCGGTGGCGTTCGGCAGCATCGTTACGCCCGGGAGCTTGCACGCGAGCATGGCCTGTCGCACCGCTTCGACGGCCTTCGTCCGCGGAAAGCTCCGCCGCCAGGCAAGCGCAACGCGGCGGCTCGGCACCGGCGCGGCGAATGGCCGCACCGCGGTCAACCGGTTGTCGGCTGTGCGCGCTTCGGCGGCCGTTGCGGGGAGCACGGTAATTCCGACACCCGATGCAACCATGTGCCGGATCGTTTCGAGCGAGCTGCCCTGCAGGCTTTGCTGCATGCCGTCGTTCGTCGCGCGCTCGACCCCGGCACACGCCTGCAGCACCTGCTCCCTGAAACAATTTCCGCTGGATAGCAGCAGGAGGTTTTCACGGCACAGGTCCGCGACGGGAATGCGCACTTTCTTCGCCCATGCGTGGCTGGCAGGCATGAGCACGCGGAAAGGCTCGTCATACACGGCCTGCGTGATGATGCCGGGCTCGGCGAACGGGAGCGACAGCGCAACGACATCCAGCTCTCCGTTCTTGAGCAACTCGGCGAGGCGCACGGTGTAGTTCTCCTGAATCATCAGCGGCATCCTGGGCGCGCGCCGATGCAGCAGCGGAATGAGCTGCGGCATGAGGTAAGGTCCGATCGTGTAGATCGCGCCGAAGCGCAGCGGCGTTGCGAATTCGTCTTTACCCGCCACGGCAAGGTTTTTTATCGCCGCCGCTTCTTCCAGGACGCGCTGCGCCTGTTCGACGATGCGAACGCCGATCGGCGTCACCGTGACTTCGCTGCCGCCGCGCTCGAACAGAGCGACGCCGAGCTCGTCCTCCAGCTTCTTCACCGCAACTGACAATGTCGGCTGGCTCACGAAAGACTTTTCCGCGGCACGTCCGAAATGGCGTTCGCGTGCGAGTGCGACGATGTAGCGAAGCTCAGTGAGGGTCATTCGCGGGCCGAGGCCGCTCGTGAAGCAAATGCCACCGTGAACGTCACTGCGTCGGCGGGACTGCCCATGCGTCCTCCTTGGATACGCCAGGCGGTGGCGTGAAGAGGATCTGGCTTTCATTTTTCACGCGCTCTTTACCGCCGAGCCGCTCGACCATCGCGCGCTGGTCGGCTTTCGCCCGCGCGTCCACCGCCTCTGGGTCGCACAGAGCGCGCAGCTTTGCCTCCAGGCGCTGAACGATTTTCCGGCACTCGGGTTGGTGTGCGAGATCGCGAGCTTCCTGGGGATCTGTGGAGATATCGAAGAGCTGCGCGGGCATGCCGACATGGTAGATGAGCTTCATGGCGCCCTCGCGCAGCGCGAACGCGCCCGAAAGCGAGCCCTGCGCGTGGTACTCGGCAAAACCAATGCGCTCGACGTCGTGCCCCGTGGCAGAAGGCCAGAGCGAGGCGCCGGGGAGCGCGCGATCGTCCGAAGGCACGGCCTCGCCGGCGCCTTCGAGCAGCGTCGGATACAGGTCGACGTGCGAGACGATCTGGCGCGAGACGTTCCCGGCCGGCACACCTGGACCCGCAAGGATCAGGGGGACGCCGATCGCGCCTTCGTAAAGGTTTTTCTTCCCGAATATTCCCTGAGCCCCGAAGAGCTCCCCGTGATCGCTCGTGTAGGCGATGCGCGTCGTGTCGAGCAGGCCGAGTCCTTCCGCCGCTTTCATGACTTCTCCAACCTGCTCATCGAGATGCGTGATGAGGCCGAAATAGCCGGCGGCAATGCGCCTCAGCGCGGCTTCGTCCGTCATCTCGCGCATGCCGTCCATGTCGCGCAGGTGCGCCGCGGCGGGATGGCTCGACCGGTCAGAGGGGCGAAAGCCCGGCGGCAGCGGCATCTCATCCTCCGGATAGAGGTCATACAGCCGTTGTGGAACGGTGAAGGGCGGGTGCGGGCTGATGTAGGAGACGTACAGGACCCACGGCTTGTCCAGCTTGCCGGCGTTGCGGGTCAGCCACTCGATCGCACGCGCGGTAATGCGGCGATCGTAATCCTGATAGTGCGTGCTGCCGGGGCCGGAGCGCTTCATGTAGAGATCCCAGAAGCTTCCGTCTTCCTTCGGCGGCTCTTCGCCGTATCCGCGCAGCAGGTTCTTGATCGCGCCCTTGCCCTCGTGCAAGTGCATGGGCTCGATCTCTTCGGTGTACCCGTTGTCATCCTCGGTGCTGCGGTAGTGCAACTTACCCACTGCGACGACCGCGTGGCCTGCGTCTCGAAGCCGATGCATCCAGCTCGTGACCCGGCCGTCGTACACGATCGCGTTGTCCCAGTACCCGGTCTGGTGCGGATAGCGGCCGGTGGCGATGCTTGCACGCGACGGACAGCAGAGCGGGCTCGTGCAGTACGCATTGTCGTAGCGCACGCCGGACGCCGCGATGCGATCGATGTTCGGCGTCTGCACGATCGCATGACCGTAACACCCGGTCACCGCGCGATTGTGGTTGTCGGACTGAAAAAAGATGAGATTGGCTGGGCGCATGAGACACCTAATCGATGACGATCTTCGCCTGTCTGCCGATGCGCGCGATGCGTTCGCGCTCGGTTTTCATGAATGCAGCGAAATCGGCAGGTTGCTCGGGTTGGGGCGTGGCGCCGTTCTTTCGCATCACATCGCGCGCCTCGGGGTTAGCGAGCGCGGCGATCGTTTCGGCATGAACTCGTTTGACGATCGCGGGCGGTGTTTTCGCAGGCAATGCGACGCCCCACCATTGAACGATTTCATAACCGGGAACTGTGTCGGCGACCACCGGCAGCTCGGGCAGGAGCGGATCGCGTTGCGCGCCTGTCGTTGCAAGCACGCGAATGCGTCCTGCGCGTCCGTGCGGCATCGCGACGAGCGGTGAAGTGATCAGGATCTGAAGCTGGCCGGCGAGCAGATCGATCATGGCAGGTGCGGCGCCTTTATAGGGCACGTGGACCGTATCGACGCCCGCCAGCACGTTGAACATTGCGCCGGCGAGATGCGCTGGTGAGCCGTTGCCTGCCGAGCCGTAATTCAGTTGCCCCGGCCGCGCCTTCGCGAGTTTTACAAGATCGGAGATGCTGTTCACGCCAAGGCCCGTGTTCACCGTTACGACATTCGCTACCCAGGCAATGCGCGACAGCGGTATGAAATCGCGCTCGGGGTCGTAGGGAAGGTTGGCCTTCAGTGCCGGAAGCGACGCGAAGGTGGTCGCTGTGACGAGCAGCAGCGTGTATCCGTCCGGAGCAGCACGGCGCGCGATGTCCACGCCGGTGATGCCGCTTGCCCCCGCGCGATTGTCGACGATCACCTGCTGCTTCATCTGATCAGAAAGTCTTGCCGCCAGGACGCGCGCCAGAATGTCAGGTGACCCCGCTGCCGGCGAAGGCACGAGGAGCCGGATCGGCCGTGAAGGATACGGTTCTGCTGCATGCGTGCTTGCGCAGGTGAGGAACGCGCAGGAGAACGCGAACGCTCCAGAGCGAAGGCGGGCGCCGCCCCTACCGCAGCTCATAGACGGCATGGACAGGCCAATGGTCTGACGGCGCTGCGTCATCCAGAAAGAAATGCGGAATCGAAGCCGAGACGACCTGTGCTTCGCTGTTGGCCACGAGCCAATCGACACACGCCGTGATCGGCAGCGCACCGGCCGCGACGTGGGCCGTTGGATAGACCTTGAACGTGGGCGCGCTGGCGATGCCGAGCGCTGCGAAGCAGCTGAGGTAGCCCGCTTCAGCGAGCAGATTGGGTGGATGTACCGGGTCATTCAAGTCACCCATGAAGAAAAGCGGTTCGTGATCTCGATTGAGGCGTTTCAACGCTTCAATGATGCGGTTGGTTTCGGCGACGCGAGGGGAGAGCCCGGTTCTGGATTCGTCGCGGTGACGCTGATGGGTGAGATGCGCGGTCGCAACGAGGATCGAGCGCTCGAGCGCAGTGACCTTCAGGCGCACCCAGTACAAGCGGCGAAGACCTTCCGCCTTGATGCCGACATCCTCTGCGCCATGCTCGATCTCCGAAAAGAGATCGGCGCGCCAGTAGATGTTGCTCTCGCTCGTCCAGCCATCGAAATGGTCTTCCACGCGCTGATGGCTCGCGAGTGTCTTGTCGATGAGCTTCCGCGAGCCTGCATGCAGCTCCTGCAGGCAGAGCACGTCCGGCTGAAAAAGCTCGAGGAACTTCCGCAACGCGTCTTCGCGAAAGTCCCATCGGTAATCCGACCAGATGTTGTACGAAATGAGGCTGATGCGGAGCGGGTGCATCAGTAGTACGACGCCTTTACGCCCGGCGGCGGTGAGTACCGGAATGTTCCGCTTTTTAGAATCGCCTCGACCCCACCATGCTTGTCGATCTGCGCGCGCTGGTCTGCGCGGGCCTGTGCGTCGGACGCGTCAGGGTCAACGATGCTACGCAGGCGCGTTTCACATTCGCGGATGATCTGAGCAAACTTCGGCTCGCGTCCAAGATCCTGCTTTTCGTTGGGATCCGCATCCAGATCGAAGAGCATCGGCGGGAGCCCTACATAGTGAATGTATTTGTATTGGCGGTGGCGGATCATGTATGAACCTGTCATTGCGCCGGCCGCATGGTACTCGGAGAGGATCGTGCGGTTTGGAACGTAGCCTTGCGCGATATCGAGCAGAGAATGCCCGGGCAGCGCGGCGTCCTCCGGCTGCGGCTCGGCGCCGACCGAATGAATGAAAGTCTGAAAGCCGTCCGCGAGCGAGACCGGCGTCGCGCATACGCTATGGGGTGGTATGTCAGGCCCGGCGAGGATCAGCGGGATCCCTGCGGACTCTTCATACATCGTCGATTTGCCCCAAAGCCCGCGTGTGCCCAGGTTGTCGCCATGGTCCGTGCCGTAAACGATCCGTGTGTTCCCTGCGAGCCCGCTGGCTTCGAGCGCACGCAGGATCTTGCCGACATTGTCGTCGAGGAAGCTCACGAGCCCCATATACGCCGCAAGCGCCCGCCGGACCATCGGCTCGTCGAATGCATCGTCGTAGCAGAGGCACTTGCGCATCGCGTCGATAAACGGATGCTGCGGCCGGTCCGGCGCGTCATACATTTCCGGCCACGGCACCTGGTTCTCGGGATAGAGGGCGTAGAACTCCGGCGGCGCGATCAACGGGAAATGCGGGGAGACGAAGCCCACATACAACGCCCATGGCTTATCGGCTTTCTGCGCCTTATCACTTTGCAGCCACTTCGTCGTCTCCTCTGCAATCGATCGGTCGTAACGGGTGTAGTCGGATTCACCGGGGCCCGCTTCGGGCCCGAGCCTCGCCGA
>JBKJPI010000224.1:0-8585 GCA_046595235.1 Burkholderiales bacterium
CCAAGCCCAAAAATGACAAAGAAGCACAGGAATTGAAGCAGGCCGAGGAAGTAGGCAAGTCGCGCGCGAAGCCGTAGCGCCGGTAACGCAACAGAGGGAAACCCATGGTTTCCCTACGTCACCTGCCGCGGCAATACCCCCAGCGGACGAACAAACCCGTCCGCAGCCGCGGCTCGGAATACGAACAGAGGGGCACCGAAGGTTCCCCTCCGTACCTCCCTTCCTTCGGTTTGAAAGGTGTCACCGTTCGTGCTGAGCGTAATATGGAGTCGAAGCATGAGCGGCCGGGGAGTGTTGAGGTTCTTGCTTGATCGTCGCGCGATAACTATCCTTAGCGGCTCCGAAGAAAACCGCCGACCGGCATTCCGCACCATGAGCACCGTCTCCCGCAATCACAAGCCCACTGAATCGCACGCTGAGTTACGCGAAGGTGTGCGCGCCGTGTGCCGTCAGTTCGATAGCGCGTACTGGCAGAAAGTTGATGAGGAGCGGGGGTATCCGGAAGCCTTCGTCGATGCCCTGACTGCAGCCGGCTGGTTGTCGGCGCTGATTCCCGAGGAGTACGGCGGCTCGGGTCTCACGCTGACTGAGGCCTCCGTGATCATGGAGGAGATCAACCGCTCCGGCGGTAATTCAGGTGCGTGTCACGGCCAGATGTACAACATGGGCACGGTGCTGCGTCATGGGAATGACGCGCAGAAGCGTCTATATCTTCCGAAGATCGCCACCGGTGAGCTGCGTCTGCAGTCGATGGCGGTGACCGAGCCCACTGCCGGCACCGACACGACGAAGATCAAGACGGTGGCGATACGTAAAGGCGATCGTTACGTCATCAACGGCCAGAAAGTGTGGACGTCGCGCGTGCAGCACTCTGACCTCATGGTCGTGCTCGCGCGCACTACACCGCTCGAGGACGTCAAGAAGAAATCGGAAGGCATGTCGATCTTCATTGTCGACCTGCGCGAAGCGAAAGGCCTGACGGTGAAGCCGATCCGCAACATGGTTAATCACGAGACGAACGAGCTTTTCTTCGACAATCTCGAAGTGCCCGCCGAAAACCTGATCGGTGAAGAGGGGAAGGGCTTCCGTTACATCCTCGATGGCCTGAACGCTGAACGGATACTGATCGCGGCCGAGTGCATCGGGGACGGGTACTGGTTCGTGGATCGCGCGACAAAGTATGCGAACGAGCGCGTGGTCTTCGATCGGCCTATCGGAAAGAACCAGGGCATCCAGTTTCCGATCGCAAAAGCGTACGTAAGCGTGGAAGCCGCGAATCTGATGCGCTTCAAAGCCGCGGCGCTTTTCGACGCGCACGAGCCGTGCGGCGCCGAAGCGAATATGGCGAAGCTCCTTTGCGCGGATGCGAGCTGGGAAGCTGCGAACGCGTGCCTGCAGACGCATGGGGGTTTCGGTTTCGCAGCCGAATACGACGTCGAGCGCAAATTCCGGGAAACGCGTCTTTATCAAGTCGCGCCGATATCGACTAATCTCATCCTGTCTTACGTCGGCGAGCACGTGCTCGGCATGCCGAGGTCGTTTTGAAGGATGAACAATGGCAGCGCACATTGAGGTGGCTCGAGCTTCGCCTGAAGAGCCTGCAGATCCCCGACAGATGATTGAACTCTAACGGTGCTCCCGCTCGATGGCATCACCGTAGTTTCCCTTGAGCAGGCGGTTGCTGCACCGTTCGCGTCGCGTCAGCTCGCCGATCTCGGCGCACGGGTCATCAAGATCGAGCGGCCGAAAGTCGGCGACTTTGCGCGTGACTACGATCAGTCGGTCAAGGGACAGTCTGCGTATTTCGTCTGGTTGAATCGTTCGAAGGAAAGTCTGACGCTCGACGTGAAGCACGCGGAAGCGTCGCAGATCCTGGCGAAGCTCATCGCGCGTGCTGACGTCTTTATCCAGAACCTCGCGCCCGGCGCGGCGAAGCGCCTCGCGCTCGACGCGCCCACGCTGCTTTCGAGGCACCCGCGTCTTATCGTCTGCGACATCTCAGGCTATGGCGACAGCGGGCCGTACGCCACGAAAAAGGCATACGACCTTCTCGTGCAGGGCGAAGCCGGCGTACTGTCGGTTACCGGCACTGACGAAACGCCGAGCAAAGTCGGTATTTCCATTACCGATATCGGAACAGGCCTGCACGCGTATGCCGCGATTCTCGCGGCCCTTTACGAGCGTGAGCGCACGGGCAAAGGTCGGCGCATCGAAGTCACCATGTTCGAGGCGATGGTCGAGTGGATGAGCCATCCACTGTATTACACACACGGGAGCGGCAAGTCGCCGAAGCGCGCGGGCCCGGATCACGCGACCATCGTTCCGTACGGACGTTTTCGCGCAGGCGACGGCAAGCACGTCATGTTCGGAATACAGAACGAGCGCGAATGGGCGGCGTTTTGCGCTGAAGTCGTGAAGCAGCCCGCGCTTGCGAAAGACCCGCGCTACGACAACAACACCAAGCGCACGGCGGCGCGCGCCGAAGTTGTCGCACTGATCGAAGGCGTGTTTTCGCAACTTTCGGCCGATCAGATCGTTGAGCGGCTCGATGCCGGCGGGATCGCGAATGGACGACTGAATTCACCCGATGAAGTCTGGGCGCACCCGCAACTGAAGGCACGTAACCGCTGGCGCGAAGTCGATTCGCCGGCGGGCCGCATACCGGCGCTGCTGCCGCCGGCCTCGTTTGATGGCGTGGAAGTGCGCATGGATGCCATTCCCGCGGTCGGCGAGCACACCGGCGGGATTTTGTCGGAGCTCGGTTATGACGACCGCGCAATCGCCGCGCTCAGAGCAGGCGGGGCAGTTTAGGCCCGTCACCGGGCTCCACGCGTCGGGCCGCGCCTGAACGCCCACCACCCTGGCACGGTTGATGCACAGGGAGCGCGGGAGAAAGAGATGCCGCACACGAATCCCGTGTTCCTCGGTCTGGATCCTCGAAGCTGCGGGCTGCCCGCACGTCTCAGCGAAGACATCGAGCTCGTAGACCGGATGCTCGGGGCGCTCCTGCACGAGCAGGACGACCACGCGCTGCTCGACGTCGCGCGGAAGCTTTACAACGCGTCTGACGGTCCGACTGCATTAACGCGGATACCCGAGCTCGACGATCCGCGCTTCGTTCAGCGGCTGCTCCGCGCGTACACAGTCCTTTTTCAGCTGATCAACACCGCCGAGCAGAAAGAGATCGTGCGCGCCAATGCGGAGCGTACCGCGCGCGTTGTCGGTGCGCCGGGCTCGGAGTCGATTGCGGAGGCTGTCACGAAGCTCAGGGAGTCGGGCGTCTCGGCGGAGGACATGCAACAGCTCGTCGGACGCCTCGACATCTGCCCGACGCTGACCGCGCATCCGACCGAGGCCAGGCGCCGTTCGGTGCTCGACAAGCTTCAGGCAATAGCGGAGACGCTGCTTGCGAACACATCGGGTCGCGACGCGCCAGGTCGGTCGGGGGCGCACGCTCACTGCGCTGTGGCAGACCGACGAGCTGCGCGCTTCGGCGCTCACCGTTGCCGACGAGGCTGTAAACATCCTGTATTTTTTCGAGCACTCGATCCTCGAAATCGTGGCGTGGCTGCATGAGGATCTGCGCGCAGCCCTGGCGCAGTCGTACCCCGGCGAGTCATTCGAGCTCCCGCCCTTCGTACGTTATCGCTCATGGGTCGGCGGCGACCGTGACGGCAATCCGAACGTCACGCCCGATATCACGTGGCAGACGGTGATTCGCCATCAGTCGCACGTGCTCGAGCATTACCTTCGATGCACCGAAGCTGCACGGCGCGAGCTCAGCCTCAGTGCGCGGCTCGTGTCCGTCAGCGACCGGCTCCTTGCGTCGCTCGAGTCTGATCGGGCAATCGAGCTCAGCGAGCGCGAGCTCAGGCGATATCGGCTCGAGCCCTACGCGCTGAAGCTCGTCTACATGCAGGCGCGCCTGCGCGCGACGCGGGACCGGCTGGGTGCGATGCCCGATTTCCGCACGACGCGAACCGCCGGCGCCGCACACAGTATTGCGTATCCGAACGCGGCAGCCTTCCTGGAAGACCTGCTGATCGTTCGCGACAGCCTTCGCGAGAACCGGGGCGCGCGTCTCGCCGATGAAGGCGTGCTGGCGCATCTAATCACGCAGGCGATGACTTTCGGTTTCCACCTCGCCACGCTGGACATCCGCCAGCACAGCGAAGAGCACGAGCGCGCAATCGACGAGATGCTTCTTGCCTCGGGCGTTCTGCCGGCGGGAAAGCCCTACAGCACGCTCGCGGAGTACGAAAAGGTGCAGCTCCTGCAGACGGAGCTCGCCAACCCGCGGCCCCTCCTCCCGCCCGACTGGCGCGCATCGAGCGAGACGCGCAGTGTCCTGGAGGTGTTCGATGTCGTGCGCGAAGCCCAGCATCAGGTGGCGCGCGACGCGATCGACACCTACATCATCAGCATGACGCATGGGGTGAGCGACATTCTCGAAGTGCTGCTACTTGCGAAGGAAGCGGGGCTCCTGCGCTGGCGTGTCGATGCAGAGGGCCGACATCTCGAAAGCGATGTCGACGTGGTGCCGCTTTTCGAAACGATCGACGACCTGCAGCGCTGCGATGGACTCATGCGTGAGCTCTTCGACGACCCCGCGTATCGCGCCCACCTGCACGCGCGCGGCACCTTTCAGGAAATCATGCTCGGCTATTCCGACAGCAGCAAGGATGGCGGTTTCCTGGCGGCGAACTGTACTTTGTTCGACACGCAGGCGAAGCTCGCCGAGGCATGCAGGCGTGCGGACGTGGCCGTGCGCTTCTTTCACGGACGCGGCGGCACGGTGGGCCGCGGTGGCGGCCGCGCCAACCGCGCAATACTGTCCCAGCCTGCCGGAAGCTTCGATGGGCGCATCCGCTTCACCGAGCAGGGCGAGGTGATCTCTTTTCGCTATGGCGTGCTGCCGCTCGGGCACCGGCACATGGAGCAGATCGTCAACGCCGCCCTGCTCGCAGCGAGCAGCAGGACGTCGCCCCCGCCGATTCGCGATGAATGGCGCGAGGCCTTACGCGAGATGGCGCAGCACTCGCTGGACGCATATAGAAAGTTCGTTCACCAGGACCCCGAATTCTGGACGTTCTACAGACAGGCGACACCCATCCAGTACATCAGCCGCCTTCCGATCGCATCGCGGCCGGCGTCGCGCGCGCGACAGCCCACCGGGCTCGATGCGCTGCGCGCGATACCCTGGGTCTTCGCGTGGGTGCAGAGCCGTTACGTCATTCCCGGTTGGTACGGACTCGGGAGCGGCCTCGAAGCGTGGGCAAAGCAGAGCACCGGGAACGCAGCGATGCTCGCGGAGATGTATCGCGAGTGGGTGTTCTTCCGCATGGTCGTCAACAACGCGCAGCTCGAGCTCTTACGCGCGCATTTGCCGACGGCCGCGCGCTATGCCGCGCGGGTCCGCCCGGAGGCGCTGGGCACCCGCGTGCACGCGCGAATCGCGGATGAGCACGCGTTGTCACGTGCGTGGGTCCTGCGCATCACGGGGCAGGACGACCTGCTCGAGCACGCGCCGGTGGTGAGGCGCACGGTCGAGCTGCGAAACCCCGCGCTTGCGCCGCTCAGCCTCCTGCAGATCGCGCTTCTCGATCGCCTCGAAGAGAACATGCCGGAGGGCGAGCAGGCGGCCTGGCAGGAGGCGATGCTTCTCAGCATCACCGGCATTGCCGCCGCGATGCAGAGTACCGGTTGAGCGTCAGCCCGGCGCGTCAGCCACAGCCTTGCGACGGCGCAGCATGAGGTAAACGCAATACGGCGCGGCGGCAGCAAGAAGGTGCTTGAGCGTGTGCCCGCTGATCGCGCCGCTCGTCGCCAGGAAAATTGCCGCATCGCCGATCTCGGATGCTTTGGCGAGCGCATAGAAGAAAAGTCCCAGCATGAGATAGCCGCGATGCGTATAGCGGGCGGGAAACGCGATCACCAGGAAGACGAGCGCGAGCAGCGGCGCGAACTGCACCCAAACGTAGGGACGAAGGTCGCCCGTGTAGTGCCACCAGCCGACGCTGAAGAGGCCGACTGCGATCGCGCCGCGGAGAAGCCCACGCTCGATGTCGGGCCGCACGTGCTCCGAGACGAGACCTGCGAAAAGCGCCATGAAAGACACGGTCATGGGCACGCGATCCCACATCAGCGTGTCGTTACCCGGGTTCAGGTGGTACCACGTCGACCCGAATGCGATCAGCACCATTCCGAAAAAGAAGAGGGTCCATGCACGCGAAGCGCCCTCGACGCCGCGGCCGACGCACAGGCGCAGTCCCATAAAGCCTGCGATGAGGAATGCCGCATTGGAAACGACATTTGCAAAGCTGCGCAGGCCGGCAAAGGTGCGATTGTCAGCAAACACGTGGTACGCCGGATCCTGGGCAATCGGCGGCACCACAGTGAAGAGGACGCCGAGCGGCGCGAGAACGAGAAACACGAGGGCAAGCTCGCGGGGCGAGTGACTGGCGGGTGGCAAGCGCGCGGTTCAGCTTATTAATTGTGCCCGCGAGTGTAGACTAAATCGCGAATTTCACTCCACTGAGGCGAAGACCCACCCCACCTGGACGTGCGTGCCGCCGCGGAGGCACGCGAGTGCGAATCCAGCTAACCGGTGCCCGCTGGGCGCGCGGGTTCCCTGGCGGGCCTTCCAATTGCTTCGTGGGTGACATGTTTACTCGTTCACGGATTCGGACCTTTCTGGCGGCGGCGGCGTGCACTATTGCCTGCAGCGGAATCGCTCCGGCACTCGCCCAGGCAGAACGCGATCTCGACGTGCAGGTTCAGATCGTCGGCGAGGAAGTCCAGTCGACCGCCACGCTCTTCGTCCGCGCCTCTCAGCAGCGGGTGTGGGACGTCATCACCGACTACGAGCGTGCGCCTGAATTCACGCGCGACCTGCAGGTGAGCAAGATCGTTTCGCGCTCGGGCAACACGCTGCGTGTGTTTCAGAAGAATCAGCTGCGCTTCGGTCCGTTCGCGGTTCCCGTCGAAACCTTGCGTGAAGTGAAGCTCTCGGCGCCGGTGAGGGCTGACGCCCATCTCGTGAAGGGCTCGATGAAGAAATACGACTCCACCACCGAGCTCGTACCCACCGCCGGTGGAACGCGAATCGTCTTCCGGTCACAGGCTGTGCTGAGTCCGCTGCTTGCCGGGTTTGCGACGGAAGCGGTCGTCAAACGTGAAACAGAGGATCGCTTCCGTCAGCTCTACACCGAGATCATGCGGCGTGAGCACGTCGCCGCTGCCGCTGCCGTCAAGCCGCAGTAATCCTCTATCGCACTTCAGGCCGCGGTCGCAAACGCCGCCTGCACTTCTTTCTCGTGGGCCACGACACGCTGCACGCTCGGGCGCAGTTGCATGCGCTCGAAGTGTGCAATGCAGCTCGGGAATGCCTTCAAGTCGAGCTTGAACGAAACCGCGCGGCGGAAGCACCAGAAGAAATAGGCATCGGCTGCGGTGAAGTGGTCGAAAAACCATTCGCGCCCCGACAGCAGGCCATCGGCGATGCGCAGATCCTCGAAAAGCATCCGGTTTCCCGCCCGCTTCACGCCTTCCGCCGAATCCGGCAGGTCGCAATAATTTTCGGGCCGCGCGTTCGGGGTGAGGTGCGGGTGAATCGTCGAAGAAAACCACGCAAGGAGCGAAATCGCCTTGATCTCTGCGTGCGGCGCCGAAGGCAGCAGCTTCGCCTGCGGGAAAGCCCGGGCGATCCAGATCTGCAGTGCGACGTTCTCGGTAAGCGGTTGGCCGTCGATGACGAGCACCGGTACCTTGTGCTTGGGATTGATCGACAGGAACTCCGGCGTCTTGTGCGCGTTGGCACGGGTGTTGAGGTTTATGACCTCGAATTCGGCCCCCGCTTCGGTTAGCGTCACGTACGGCACGAGGGCGCACGTCATAGGGGCGTAGTAAAGTAACAGCTTCATCCGGTTGTCCTTGTCGATCGAAGGTCCGGTCAGATTATACGAAGGGGCGCACAGTGAGATCACGATCGTCGATGCTGGGTCTGAGCGCAGTCGTCCTGATGCTCTGTGCAAGCCTTACACAGCCGGTGTTATCAGCGCCGCTCACCGACGATGATCTTCGCAGTCTTCTCATATGGAGCTCTCCGTGGGAAGGCCGGGCCAATCCGCCGCAGGCTTACTCGTATCGCGCCGTGTTCCGGCAGCGGCGCGACGCGTTGATCGCCGAAACGACGAGCTATACGACCAACCAGCGCTCCGACAGTGTGGTCAGCGTTTCCGGCGGCCGCGTCAACTGGCAGGATTCCAACGGCGCGGAAGTCAACGTGGCGCCGGCGGAGACCGGAGAGCTGGTCGGCACCGCGAGCTCGCAGAGCGGCAATCTCTCGATTACCTTCAAGCCTCGGCGGTAGGGGCAGCGCTCGCCTTCTGCTCGGGCCTCGCTGCCCCACGAACAGAAGGAAGTAACGTCCGAAAGTGAAAATCTACTTTCGGCCGGAACGGCAAGTTAGCACCAAGGCTTGGGGCGGCCCGGCGCCTCGGTGGATAAAAAGCAGGAACTACGCACAACGGGTTAGCACAGCGATCGGTTTTTCGTAGCAGTTTCAAGCTCGAATCGGCGGGCTT
>JBKJPI010000356.1:0-5660 GCA_046595235.1 Burkholderiales bacterium
CCGACCCCGGGCGACTCCGGCAGCGGCAGGTAACTGTTCCCGACCCGCGTGTTGTCAGCGAAGCCGCCGAAAGGCTGGAACACATCAGGGTAGGACTCGTTCCCGCCTTTCGGCGGCTTCGCTGACAACACGCGGGTCGAGAACAGTTACGTGCCGCTGCCGGAGTCGCCCGGGATCGGCTTCGAAGCCAAGGCGCCGCTATACAAGGTCATGAAGTCGTTGGCGAGCTGAGTGTTAGGGCGGTGGAGCGCCCATCGCCACGACCAGCGTGTCGTGGGAAGAAACGAGGCTCTCCTCTTTTATGTCTTCGCCGTCCAGCAGCTCCAGCACTGTGTGAACTGACCCTCGAGCTTTTCCCCGCAGTCCGTGCACGTCCAGCCATCGCCACTGAACGTGCGCGCGAAGCGGCCGCTCAAGTAAGCTGCGATAAGTTCATTCGCTGCCGCGTACTGTGCGTCGTCAGTCACCCACACCGAACACACATCGAGCGGCAGCTCGCCCCAGCCGCTTGTCAGGAACTCGCCGCGAACCTCAGCAGAAATGCCGTGCGAGAGGAGGACGCCGCGAACGAGGTACGCTTCGGCTGCATGCTGTGCGGCGTGGATCTGTTTCATAGGGCTATTTCACTTGGTAGCGGCGAGGCCCATCTCCGTCAGGAGACGCTTCGACACGTCATAGTCCTGCTTTAGATACGCGGCGGTATCTTTCGAGTTCCTGTAGCCCCACTCCCACGAGTTCTGGTCGAGATACTGCTTCCATTGCGGATTGTGGGCCGCCTTCGCAAACGCCTGCTCATAGTATGCGACCTGCGCGGGCGGCATGTTCTTCGGTCCCATGAAAACGGTCCAGCCTTCCATCACGACATTGAATCCCTGCTCCCTGAAGGTGCTCACGTTCGGCAGATCGTCCGAGCGCTTTTGCGAGCTTATGGCGAGAACCCGCAACGTTCCAGCCTTGTGATGCTGGATTGAATTATTGATCGCCACCGCGAAGGCGTCGATATGGCCTCCGAGCAGGTTGGTCACGGCTTCTGCGCCGCCGCCGAATACGACGATCTTGAGCTTGTTCGGATCGATGCCTGCTTCCTTGGCGAGCAGCGCAAGCGCAAAGTGATTCGTTGCACCGCGGGTGCTGCCGGTCGAGATGCTGAGCGACTGCGGGTCCTTCCTGAGTTGCGCGACGAGATCTTTGAGCGTCTTGTGCGGCGAGTCGGCGCGCACCGCGAGACCGACGGGTTCATTGCCGACGAAAGCAATCGGCGTCATGTCGGTGTAGTGGAGCGGGCTTCTTCCGGAGATGTGGTTGGTGTTCAGCCCCGCCTGCGCAAGCGCGATCGAGCTGGCGTCTCCGCTCTTCTGGCTGACGTACGTATATGCAACCGCGCCGCCGCCGCCGACACGGTTGACCACGTTCACTTCTGCAAGGCCCACGTCCTTGAATATTTTCTGCATGACGCGTGCGGATTTGTCGTTGCCGCCGCCGGGTGCGGACCCGACGACGATCTCGATGGGGCGCTCGGGTTTCCACTGCGCCGTGGCGGGTGTGGCTGCGAACAACGCGCTGATTGCTGCAGTGACTGCGACGACGCGGCGCCTGCTGGTCACGGTGCGGAGTGAAAATATGAGCATGAGATGGCCTCGATCGTTGTTGTCTGAAGTCACGCGCCGTAGCACGTTGCATACCAGTGTGAAATGATGCGATGAGCCGCGAGCGTATCCACATTCGCCCATCGACGGTGCGTAGCGACCCTTCACGTGCCTCGTTGTCGTGCACCCAATGGTAAACCCGAGCGTACCTGCTGGAGAAGCGCATCGAACCTGCATGCTAGAATTCGCGACACCTTCCGCACCTGCTTCGTCGCGGAAATCTTCATCTCTCCCTCCATGCCGACCGACCCCGCGCTTCATTACATAAGTGCTGTCGAGCAGGCCGAGCTCATAAAAAGCCGAAGCATCTCGCCGGTGGAGCTCGTCCGCTCCTGTCTCGATCGCATCGAACGCTACGACCCTGTGCTGCGCGCATACATCACCGTCTGTGCGGAGACGGCATTGCAATCCGCGCGAGAGGCCGAGCGCGACATCGTCGCAGGCAAGTGGCGCGGGCCCCTGCACGGCCTGCCTTTCGGCGTCAAAGACCAGATCTGCACGCGCGGCGTCAGGACGACGCTGGGCTCGAACGTTCAGGGCAGCCGCAGCATGGATTTCGATGCCGCTGTCGTTGAACGCCTCAAAGCGGCGGGCGCGATACTCATCGGCAAAGAGAATCTGCACGAATTCGGGAGGGGCGGCACCAACGTCTTCCCCTACGGCCAGCCGCGAAATCCATGGGATCCGGAACGCACAGCGTCGAGCTCGTCGAGTGGATCCGGGATCGCGCCTGCTGCAGGCTTCACTTCAGGCTCCGTCGGCGAAGACACGGGCGGTTCCATACGCGGACCGGCTGCGGTCTGCGGCATCGTTGGCTTGCGCCCGACGTACGGCCGCGTCAGCCGCCACGGCGGGGTCATGCACGCGTGGCACTCCGACACCATCGGCCCGCTCACGCGCACGGTCGCAGACAACGCGCTTTTTCTGTCAGCGATTGCGGGGCACGACGCGCGCGACCCGCTGACCAGCGTGCGTGCAGTGCCCGATTACCGCGCGGGCCTTGGCGGGGACTTGCGGGGGCTGCGCCTGGCGGTCGTGAAAGAGATTGCGTGGGCAGACGGTGTCGCGACTGACGTGCGAAGCGCGTTCGAACGCGCGCTCGTCGTTCTGAAAGAGCTCGGCGCCGAGATCGGCGAAGTCTCGCTGCCGTGGGCTAAGCACGCGATTCCGCTCCAGATGCTCACGTCGGATGTGGACGCGGCGTCGATGTCGATTGATCTTCTGAGGACGCAGTGGGATCGCTTCGACGTCGGGACACGCACGCGCATGGCGACGGCGCTTCTCGTGCCGGGACCGGTTTACAGCCGCGCAATGCGCGCCCGAGCAGTCGTTCGCGAGCAGATCCTTGCGGCGCTCAGGCTTTGGGACGGGCTCATCTGTCCGACACATCTAAAAGCACCCGGGCTCATCGAGGACACGCGCGAGAAAGTGGAAAGCCGAGAGGACGTCGCGCAGCGCCTCATCCTGCGGCGCATCGGCACGCACAGCTTCGCCGCGGCGAACGTACCGGCACTCGCGCTGCCGATGGGTCATACGGCGGATGATCTGCCGCTTTCGCTTCAGATCGTCGGCCGGCCTTTCGCTGAGGGCACCGTGTACAAGGTTGCGCACGCCTACGAGCAGGCAACTGCTTGGCACAGGCGCCACCCGGACCTCGAGCGGACGCTTGGCGCGCGTCTCGAACGCGTGGCTGAAGGCGCCTGATGGTGGAGCTCGAGAAAGAACAGTTGCTCGCGATGGCACACGCTGTTTCACTTCACATACCCGACGGCGACGTCGAGAACGTGCGTCTCAGGCTTTCAGGCCTCCTCACCGAAATGGAAGTGATCGAGCGCGAGCTCGGCGCCGCGATGGACATGATGGAGCCGGTGCCACCGGTGTATCCCCATGAAGAGTTTTGAGGAGGTTTGAGTGGAACGGCTGCTGAAAATAGGAATTCTTGAAGGCGACGATATCGGGCTCGAAGTCGTGCCGGAAACGATCAAGGTCATGCGCGCTGCGGCGAAGGCGTGCGGCCTCGACATCGACTGGCATCCCGTCCCCATAGGGCGCAAGGCGTACGACGAGCTTGGCTACACGCTGCCGCCGGGAACGCTGGAGAAGCTCAGTACGCTCGACGGCTGGGTGCTCGGCCCCATTGGGCATCAGGCGTACCCGAAGGGTCAGCCGAACGCGATCAATCCGCATCCCATCCTGCGCAAAAACTACGATCTGTTTGCGAACATCCGCCCCGCCAGGTCGCTGCCGGGCTTGCCCGCGATCTACGACGACGTCGATCTCATCATTGTGCGCGAGAACAACGAAGGCATGCCGCCGGATCGCAACGTGTTCATGGGCAACGGTGAATTTCGTCCGACGCCCGACATGACGATCGGCATTCGAGTCATCACGCGGCAGGGCTCATCGAAAATTGCGCGTGCTGCGTTTGAGCTCGCGCGCACGCGTCCGCGGAAGCACGTGACCTCGGTGCACAAGGACACCGTGTTCAAGCTCGCGTGCGGAATGTTCGCGGAAGAGACGCGCAAGATGGCGAAAGAGTATCCGGACGTCACCTACGATGAGGTCCTGGTCGATACGATGGCGATGAAGCTCGTCATGAAACCGCAGCAGTTCGACGTGATCGTGACGACCAATACGTTCGGCGACATCCTCTCCGATGCCGCGGCAGGCCTCGTCGGAGGCCTCGGGCTCGCTGCCGGACTCTCGGCCGGACCCGAACGCGCGATGGCACAGGCCACGCACGGTTCGGCGCCCGATATCGCAGGAAAACAGATTGCGAACCCATACGCGATGATCATGTCCGGGCAGATGCTCATGGCGTGGCTCGGTCACAAGCACGGAGTCGCCAAAGCGCTCGAAGCGGCGTCCCTGATGGAACGTGCGGTCGAGCGCGTGATCAGCGAAGCAAAGGTGCTCACACCGGACCTCGGCGGCAAGGCTTCGACGCGCGAGATGGGTGATGCCATCGCGGCTGCGGTGTCGCGCACATGAACCACCCCCACCTTAACGCTCCCCCTGAAGGGGAAGGCGCTGTGTGCAAGTTCCCTTCCCCGTCAGGGGGAAGGCCGGGATGGGGGTAGTTTTAATCGAGAGACAACAATGGCCACACTGAGAATTCTCAGCGCGGGCGCGGCCCAGGCCGTTACCGAGCGCATCATCGAAGACTTCAAGCGTGAGACCGGCACGCAGGTCATCGCGGACTTCGGCGCGGTGGGTGCGATGAAAGCGCGCGCAGCCGACGAGCCCGTGGATGTCATCACGCTCACGCACGCAATGATCGAAGATCTCGCAACGAGCGGGCTTGTCACGCCCGGCTCTCGTATCGATCTCGGGACCGTCGGAACCGGTGTCGCGGTTCGTGTCGGCGTTCCTGTGCCCGACGTGTCTACGTCAGATGCGCTGCGTCGCGCTGTACTGGCAGCCGGCAAGATCATATGTCCCGATCCGGCAATTGCCACCGCTGGAAAAGTCGTGATGAGCTGCCTCGAAAAACTCGGCGTTATGGACGAGGTCCGCGGCCGCATGCAGTTTTTTCCGAATGGTTATGCGGCGATGAGCTGGCTGGGCGATGCTCGCGGCGAGCGTGAGCTTGGCATCACGCAAGTCACCGAAATCGTCCCGAACAAAGCGGTCACCTACGTGGGGCCGCTCCCCGATGCCTTCCAGATGAAGACCGTATATTCAATCGGACTGGCGAAAAAAGCCGCCGAGGCCGATCTCGCGCGCGACTTCATCGCGCGTTTCAAAGGACCAGCCGCGCAGCGTCTATTGGAAGAAGCCGGCTTCGAGTTGAACACAACAGGAGGTGTCAAATGAATCGCATCGTGCATCTCGCACTGAAAGTCGACGATCTGGAGAAGACCACCGAGTTCTACCAGAAGGTGTTTGGCTTCCGCGAAGTCGAAACGCGCAAGACGCGCGATCACCTGTCGTGCCATCTCACCGATGGCGCAATCGACTTCACACTGATCAAATACGACGACGGCACCGCCTCTGCCGAATCGAAAGCGTCAG
>JBKJPI010000457.1:0-3125 GCA_046595235.1 Burkholderiales bacterium
CATGGAGTCAGGAATTCCTTCGGCATGAACCGCGGCCCAACTCGGCGCTCCAGCGGACTTCGGCCCGCCGCTTGGTACTATTACTTTCACGTTCTTGGCGTGGGCCGAAGCCGCTGAGCTGGGAACGTTAGATGCGCGTATGCAACACGATGTTCCTGCCGTTGCCGTCGCGGCCTCGCTTCTAATCCCCGCCGCCGTGGACTATCCGCGCCGCTCCTCTTTACGGCTCATCTCGAGTTCCGTATCGCGGCGCTCGCATCATCGCCCTTCCCACGGAACGAGGCCGCTTGCATCGACGCGAGTTCATTCTTCCATCTCGTAGCGTTCTGCATCGGTGGCGCGACCATCGCTGGCCGCCGCCATGAAATATGTCGCGCGCAAGCGGCCTCGTTCCGAAGCAATGCATCGCGGTCATCCGCGCCGCTCCTCCTTCATCGCTCATCTCGAGTTTTGTATCGCGGCGCTGGCATCGTGGTACTTCACACGGACCGAGGCCGCTTGCTGTCACGATCACTCCGTGGCGTCGCCTGGTTCGGCGCGTGGCAACACCGCATCTAACTAGCTGGTTGCACCGGACTTCGGCCTCTTGCCGGCTACTATTACCTTTACGTTCCGCGCGTCAGGCCGAAGCCGGTGAACCGCGGTCCGTTAGATGCGCGTATGCAACACGATGTTCCTGCCGTCGCCGTCGCGGCCTCGCTTCTAATTCGCGGCATCGTGAACGATCCGCGCCGCTCCTCTTCCCTGCTCATCTCGAGTTCCATAGCGCGGCGCTCGCATCCTCGCCCTTCCCACGGAACGAGGCCGCTTGCATCGACGCGAGTTCATTCTTCCATCTCGTAGCGTTCTGCATCGGTGGCGCGATCATCGCTGGCCGCCGCCATGAAGTGTGTCGCAGGCAAGCGGCCTCGTTCCGAAGCAATGCATCGCGATCATCCGCGCCGCTCCTCCTTCATCGCTCATTTCGAGTTTTGTATCGCGGCGCTGACATCGTGGTACTTCGCACGGAACGAGGCCGCTTGCTGTCACAATCACTGCGTGGCGCCGTCCTGTCCGGCACGTGGCCACACCGCATCTAACTAGCTGGTTGCACCGGACTTCGGCCTCTTGCCTGCTACTATTACTTTTACGTTCCGCGCGTCAGGCCGAAGCCGGTGAACCGCGGTCCGTTAGGTGCCTATGCGAACGTTCATCATCCTGCTGTCCGTCGTAGTCTTGACGCCAATCGCGACTGCCGGTAAGCCTACGGTGCGATTCGGACTTGCGCGTCAGACAAGTGGAAGTTCGTGCGTCGCGATCGCTGGATCGCTCCTCAAACCAGACGCATCCTTGGTCGTAATCAGTCGATCGGATCACGGGTTACAAGGCCGTGTTAAAAGGGTGGTCAAATCGTGTGCGGGGCTGTCGTCGGATGACGTTCCCGGGCCCTACTATCAAGTGATATTCCGCCGGCCGCTCGCGGGAATTGTCGCAGTCGTCGCAACGGGCGGGAGGGCTGCTTACGCAGTGACAGATTGCGCTTCCAACGAAGGTGCTCATTACAATGTCTGGTCAGGGAAGCCACGCAAAAGCAAGCGTGTTTGGCACGGGTACTTGTACGCCGGGTACGACCTCGAAGCCAACTGCAGTGACGGCGAGGTTGGCGACGTCGGCACCTAACTATGCGGTTGCACCGGACTTCGGCCCTTTGGCTGCTACTATTCTTTTACGTTCTGCGCGTGGGCCGAAGCCGGTGAACCGCGGTCCGTTGGGCGACTTGAGCGATGAACTTCGTCACACTCTACTTCCTGCTTGTCGGGTTCTCGGTTCTTGCGATCGCTGCTGCTGTAATACTCGGCTTTCGCACGGGAACACTAAGGTGGTCTCTGCTGATCTTGGCTCTTTTCGTGATCGGCGCCCTCTGGCAAGAAGTCGCGCTTCGAACATTCGCAGCGCGCGAAAAAGACGGAATGTCACGCTTGATCTTCCATCCCGTCCCGTACGGCGGCGGCGACCATGAATTCAGCCCTAACGGCGCGCACTACGCGAAATGGGGGTTCCTCATCCCGGCTGCCGTCACTATCTCTAGCGCGTTTCTCAGCGCGCTCGCTGCCGTCGCCATCTCACGTACCCGAGTTGCTCGTCCGGTAACACTTACATTCATTGGCGGCGCGCTGGGCTTCATACTACTCGCGCTGTTTAGGCTGTTCGCCGCATCTGAGATCTTCATCTAGGCCACGAGTCGCCCAACTAGGCGGTTGCACCGGACTTCGGCCCCTTGCCTGCTACTATTACTTCGTGTTCTGCGCGTGGGCCGAAGCCGGTGAACCGCAGGACGTTAGGCGACGTTGACCGCCGCTCGGAGGCTGACATTGACGATATCGGTTGCTCTCTCACTTGGGATGTCGCTGTTGTTCGCGCTGCTCGCTGTGCCGTTGATTCGCAGGCGCGTTCCTCCAAATGGGTATTACGGCCTGCGCGTGCCCGCCACATTCGCAGATGAGTCGGTCTGGTACGAGGCGAATGCACGCGCCGGTGTAGAACTTCTGGTTCTAGGTTTGTTTTTACTAACCCTGTCGCTTGCCCTCCCACCGTTTGGCGTGTCAAATCGAGTCTTCGGACTCGTCTGGAGCGTAGCCGCTGTATGCGGCACCTTGGTGATTGCCATAGCCGGTTGGCGCCGAGCGAATTGCTTATTGGCGGAGCGCCAGCGCGACCCAAAACAACGGGCGTGATGTCAAAACGCCCCCTAACGAGTCGCACGCGTCGCCTAACTTACGGTTGCACCGGGCTTCGGCCCTTGGCTGCTACTATTCTTTTACGTTCTGCGTGCGGGCCGAAGCCGGTGAACCGCGGTCCGTTAGGCGCTCGCCAAAGGAAGCTCGATGCTTGTCGTTGCAAAAGCCATTGTTGTAGTCGCCGCAATCTTCTTCCTCGTGCTCGGCGCAGGCGCGCTTCTTCGTCCAGCAGCCGCACGCGGCTTCCTGCTTGGCTTCGCGAGCACCGCATTCAAGCACTACGCTGAGCTACTTGCGCGTGTCTTCGTCGGCGTTTCGCTCTTGCTGATTGCACGTGACTCCGCCTACCCCACCGCACTTTCGGCGTTCGGCTGGCTTATCATTGCTACTACCGCATTCATGGCGCTG
>JBKJPI010000474.1:0-3140 GCA_046595235.1 Burkholderiales bacterium
GCGGCGAGGCCGCCCTTCTGCAAAGCCGTGCGGTCGACGAAACCGGATACGTGCAGCCGCAAGTAAGCCAGCTTCGCGCGGTACGTGGCACGCGTTCGATCTATCACAACAATGGCATCCAGTCGTGGAAGGTGGCCGAGAGCGGCGAGGTGAGCAATGTCCAGGTGGGTTGACGGCATTCTCATCGGTGTCGCACTGGCCGGTGCCAGCACGGTTGCGGCGCAGGAGCGCTATCCAGGCGTCGGCCGCAGCGCGACCCCGGCAGAGCTGCGCGCATGGGATATCGACGTGCGCGCGGACTTGAAAGGCCTGCCAGCGGGTTCCGGCTCCGTGGCTAAAGGTCGCGATGTGTGGGACGCAAAGTGCGCTTCATGCCACGGCACCTTCGGTGAGAGCAATGAAGTGTTCCCCCCGATCGTAGGCGGAACGACCAGGGACGACGTCAAGACCGGACGCGTCAAGGCACTGCGGGATCCGGAGACAGCGCGTTCGACGCTCATGAAGCTCTCGCGAATCTCGACGCTGTGGGATTACATCAACCGGGCGATGCCGTGGACCGCGCCGAAGACGCTCACTGTGGAGGAAGTGTATGCAGTGACTGCATACATTCTCAATCTGGGCGATCTGGTGGGCGATGAGTTCGTGCTCTCGGACAAGAACATGAGTGAAGTCCAGCAGAAGCTTCCGAACCGCGACGGCATGACGCGGGAGCACGGGATGTGGAACCTGCGCGGAAGACCTGACGTAAAGAATGTCGCCTGTATGCGCGACTGTGCGACGGACGTGAAAGTCACATCGATGCTGCCGGAGCAGGCGAAGGACGCGCACGGCAATCTCGCTGACCAGATTCGCGCTTTCGGTCCCGTTCGCGGGCTGCAGACTGTACCTGTGAAGGTCGCACAAGCTGCTGGCCCTGCGCAGAAGGGCGGCGGTGATGCCACAAGAGCCCTTGCAAACCAGTCGGGGTGCCTCGCCTGTCATGGCGTCTCGAACAAGATCATCGGGCCTGCGTTCACCGACATCGCCGCCAAGTACAAGGGCCAGACAGACGCGGGCGCGAAGCTCGCCGTGAAAGTCCGGAATGGCAGCACCGGGGTCTGGGGAGCGATCCCGATGCCGCCGCAACCACAGCTGAAAGACGACGACATCAAGGCGATGGTGGGCTGGATCTTGAGCGGCACGCAGTAAGGCCGCGCATGCAGGCGTTCTGCAGTGGTAACTCACAAGGAGGTTTCATGAACTCATCACGAAGACAGGCATTGAAGGCGGGCGGCGGCATGACGCTTTTAGGGGCGCTCTTCGCCGCGGGATTGCTCAAGTCCGGCACCGCGGCGGCGCAATGGAATCAGGCCGCGTTCGCGACCAAGAGCATGGGGGACACCCTCAAAGCGCTCGGCGGCAGCGGTGCGGCCGACAGCGCAGACATCCTCATCACGGCGCCGAGCATCGCCGAAAACGGCGCGGTCGTGCCGGTCACCGTGCTGAGCAACATCCCCAAAACCGAATCGATCGCGATCCTGATCGAAAAAAATCCAAGCATGCTGGCCGCGAGCTTCGACATCCCGGCGGGCACGGATCCCAACGTCGGAACCCGCGTGAAAATGGGGCAGACGTCTGACGTGTACGCGATCGTCAAGGCCGACGGCAAGTTCTACAAGGCTGTCAAAGAAGTGAAAGTCACCCTGGGTGGATGCGGCGGTTAGCGCGGCAACACCATCACTAAGCGAGAAAGGAGGAACACCATGGCAGATCCGATGAAAATCCGCGCGAAAGCCGAAGGCGATGCGGTCGATGTGAGAGTTCTGTTCGGCCACGAGATGGAAACGGGACAGCGCAAGGATGGAAACGGCAACATCATCCCCGCGCATTTCATACAGAACGTATCGGCCACCTACCAGGGTCGCACCGTGCTTTCGGCACAGTGGGGGCCGGCTGTATCCAAGAATCCCTTCCTGAGCTTCAAGTTCAAGGGCGGAGCCAAAGGCGAAAAGATCAAGGTCACCTGGACCGACAACAAAGGTGCGACGCGCAGCGACGAAGCCGTGATCGCCTGAGCAATAACTCCGGAGTTTCAGCGTTTGCACGGGAGGGTAGCCCCATGAGCATCAGAAGATGGCACGTATTGGCTGCATTCGCACCGATTGCCCTGGCATCTCTGTCCGGCATCGCTGCTGCGGCGAACGGCAACATCGTGAAGGTGGTCTATCACGTCAATGAAGGATTCGAACAGGCGACGAACGCGGTGCGCAATATCCGCAATCATCTGAGCGCCGATCCGACCGTAAAGATCACGGTGGTCACGCATGCGGCGGGGATCAATTTTCTCCTCGACGGCGCAAAAGACAAGAACGGGAATCCCTATGACGCCGCCGTTCAGGAGCTGGTCGCGCGAGGGGTCGACTTCCGGGTGTGCAACCTCACGCTGGTCTCGGGCAAGATCGACCGCAGCAAAGTGATACCGGAAGCGACGATCGTTCCTTCGGGCGTCGCCGAGGTGGCGCGGCTGCAGGCACAAGAACAATACGTATACCTGCGCCCTTAACCCGGGGTGAAGCAGGTTTGTGAGAGGAGGAATGCCAATGAAATTTCAAAAGACAGTGGGTGGCCTGCTGGCCGCCGCGATGCTTCTGCCAGCGTCGGCGTTGACGCAACAAAGCTCCGCGGTCGACGAGATCGCACGTTACCGGCAGCTTTTGCAGGACGGGAACCCGGCGGATCTCTGGGAAACTCGCGGAGAGGCGCTGTGGAAAGAGAGCCGCGGGCCGCGCAAGGTTTCCCTCGAGCGCTGCGATCTCGGTAAAGGTCCCGGTGTAGTGAAAGGCGTTTACGCCGAGCTTCCGCGATTCTTCCGGGACGCCGGACGTGTGATGGACCTCGAGACCCGTCTGGTTCACTGTATGGTGAATCTCCAGGGCATTACGCAAGCCGATGCGACGCGCCTTCCCTTCGGCGACGGCGAGAAGCGCTCGGACATCGAAGCGCTCGCAGCGTGGATCACCAGCGAGTCGCGCGGCCACAAGATGAACGTTTCAGTCAATCATCCGAAGGAAGAGGAGGCCTACCGCATGGGAGAGAAAATTTTCTTCTATCGGGGCGGCACGCACGACTTCTCCTGTGCTACTTGCCATTCGGAGTCGAGC
>JBKJPI010000560.1:0-6268 GCA_046595235.1 Burkholderiales bacterium
TTACAGCAAAAGCTATGGTCGCCGCATCCTGCAAAGCCTGCCGCCAATGCGCCGTACCCGCATTGAGGCGGATGCCGTCGCTTTTTTCAGCATCGCGACCGCGGCCAAAACCGCCTAGGACGCTAAACGGTTTTCATCGCGAGGCGCCGCCGGCGACGTGGCGTGACTCGCAATGACGATGACTCGAAACCGAACGATCAGAGCGCTTTCGCAAAAAGATCGTGTTCGTCCGATCGGGTGATGCGAACCTGCGCGAACTCACCGGCTCTCGGTTTCTTTGAGCGTGCGATGTGGACGACACCGTCGATCTCGGGTGCATCCGCGGCTGAGCGTGCGATGGCGCCACCGGCGCCGGCCTCGTCGACGAGAACCGTGATCGTTTTGCCGACCTTTGTTTTCAGGCGCTCCGTGCTGATGCGTTCTTGCACGGCCATGAAACGGGAGCGCCGCTCTTCCTTCACTTCCTCCGGGACCGGATCGGCCAGCAGATTCGCGGTCGCACCGTCTACCGGCGAATAGGCGAAGCACCCCACGCGATCGAGCTGAGCTTCCTCGAGGAAGTTGAGCAGCATTTCGAAGTCGCTTTCAGTTTCACCGGGGAAACCCACGATGAAGGTGCTTCGTATGGTGATTTCGGGGCAGATCTCGCGCCACCGGCGCACGCGGGTGAGATTGTTCTCCGCGCTTGCGGGCCGCTTCATCGCCTTGAGGATGCGGGGGCTTGCGTGTTGCAACGGCACATCGAGATACGGCAGAACCCTGCCTTCGGCCATGAGCGGGATGACTTCGTCGACGTGCGGATAGGGGTAGACGTAGTGGAGTCGCACCCAGATGCCGAGCTCACCGAGCGCGCCCGCGAGCTCGGTCATGCGCGTTTTGACAGGGCGGCCGCCCCAGAAGCCGGTGCGGTATTTGATGTCGACCCCGTAGGCGCTCGTGTCCTGCGACACCACCAGGAGCTCTTTCACTCCGGCCTTGGCGAGCGCTTCCGCTTCCTGCATGACCTCGCCGATCGGACGGCTCACCAGGTCGCCACGCATCGAAGGAATGATGCAGAACGTGCAGCGGTGATTGCAGCCTTCCGCGATTTTGAGATAGGCGTAGTGCCGCGGTGTCAGCTTGATCCCCTGCGGCGGCACGAGGTCGATGAACGGATCGTGCGGTTGCGGCAGGTGCGCATGCACCGCTCGCATGACTTCGTCGGTGGCGTGCGGGCCCGTCACCGCGAGCACTCTGGGATGCGTCTTGCGCACGACATCGCCCTTCGCACCAAGACATCCGGTGACGATGACCTTGCCGTTCTCTTCGAGCGCTTCGCCGATCGCGTCGAGCGACTCGGCCACTGCCGAATCGATGAAGCCGCACGTATTCACGACGACCAGATCGGCGCCCTCGTACGAAGGCGCGATGAGATAGCCTTCTGCCCGCAGCTGGGTGAGGATACGCTCCGAATCGACAAGCGCTTTAGGGCAGCCGAGCGAAACAAAGCCGACTTTGGCTGGATTACTCAAGGTACTCACACGTGATTAGGAAAGGAGGTTCAGAGGGAAACCTGGGTTTCCCTCTGAGGCGTTGCCGGGTAGCGGCGTGTCGCAAGACTGCCGAGCGGATGCGAGGTGCCGCGGCCAGGTTCAGGTCTTGTTCTCGCCGCCGCCCTTTTCAGGTTCCTGAGCGGGCTTGCCGGCCGTGCCTGGGGCGCCGGTGAAGTTGGGGAAGGGGAAGCCGCCGAAGAGATTACGCGTCTGGCTTTGAAGCTGGTTCTGCATATCCATGAATGCACTTGCACTCTGCTCCAGATAGCGGCTCATCAGGCCCTGAATCGCCGGACCCTGCATCTTGACGAACTCGCCCCAGGTGTCAGAACCGAGCATCGGGTTCTGGCCGTAGAGCTGCTTTGACTGATCCTGAAGACGCTTCTGAATATCGATGAAGGTGTGGATATTTTTCTCGAGGTAACTTCCCATCATCCCCTGCATCGCGTTGCCGTAGAAGCGAATGATCTGCGAGAGCATATCCGATGAAAACATCGGAGCGCCCGCGGTTTCCTCTTCGAGAATAATCTGAAGCAGGATGGCCCGCGTGAGATCGTCCTTGCTTTTGGCATCCTCCACCCTGAAATCGACCTGCTCCAGAACGAGCTTCTTCACGTCGACGAGCGTGATGTAACTGCTGGTCTCGGTGTCGTACAACCGGCGATTCGGATACTTCTTGATGATTCTCGTCGGCTGGGACATGGGCTGGAGCCTCGGCTGGGTAAGCGAGCGGCGATTATTCCACAAGCGTAATAACGGGGACAGGCTAAAACACGGCGTAAGTCCCCTTGAACGATTGATTGCTTTAAGTGCGTGAGTTACGACATGTGCTGACCGCCGTTGATCGCGATGTTTGCGCCCGTCACGAAAGCGGCTTCTTCGGAGCACAGATAAGCGACGAGGCCCGCGACTTCTTCGGGTTTGCCGAGCCGGCCGATCGGTATCTGCGGGACGATCTTTGAATCCAGAATGTCCTTGGGTATCGCGAGGACCATTTTCGTGCCGATGTATCCAGGCGAGATCGTGTTCACAGTCACGCCTTTGCGCGCGTATTCGAGCGCGAGCGCCTTGCTGAAACCATGCATGCCGGCCTTGGCAGCGGAGTAGTTCGTTTGCCCGAACGCGCCTTTCTGGCCGTTCACTGACGAAACGTTGATGATCCGGCCCCAGCCGCGCTCGGCCATGCCGTCGACGACGTGTTTCGTCATGTTGAACACGCTGTCGAGGTTCGTCTTCGTGACGGCGTCCCACGCGGCCTTGTCCATTTTCCGGAACGTCATGTCGCGCGTGATGCCCGCGTTATTGACGAGCACGTCGACAGGGCCCACCTCGGCGACTATTTTCGCGACGGCTTTCTGGCACGACTCGTAGTCGGCAACATCGACTTCGACGGATGAGAAGTCATGGCCCTGCTTTTTCATCTCCGCCAGCCACTCGGCTGCCTTCTTGTTACCCGGCGAAGCGGTCGCGATCACCCTGTCGCCCATGCCCGAGAGTTTGATGCAGATCGCCTCACCGAGACCGCCCATACCGCCCGTCACCACCGCTATCCGCTGTGCCATATCGCTTCTCCTAGGGAAATTGCATTTAAGCGCGTGCGCCTGACTTGGGCGTCGCGCTCTTATGTAACGCTTCTTTTACGTACCGTCCGGGCGCCGGCTCGATCTCGCTGTAGGCTGCATTGCCCAGATCCTTGCGCGCTTCGACGCGCTGCCCACCATGCTTCGTAAGCCATGCGCTCCAATGCGTCCACCAGCTTCCCGGCTGGGATTTGGCGCTCGCGAGCCAACGCTCAGGGTCTTTGAGAAGTCGAGTCCCGACCCAGTAGTTGCGGCGGTTGCGCGAAGCGGGATTGACGACTCCCGCGATGTGCCCGCTCGCCGAAAGCACGAACTGGATTTTGCTTTTCAGATGATGCGCGCTCGCATACGCCGTCTGCCACGGCACGATGTGGTCTTCGCGGGTCGCGAGCACGTAGGCCGGCATGTCGATCCGCCCGAGGTCCACCGGCACGCCGCACATCGTCAGCTTGCCGGGTGTGCGCAGATTGTTTTCGAGATACATGTTGCGAATGTAGTACGAATACATGACGCCGGGCAGATTGGTGCTGTCGCTGTTCCAGTACAGAAGGTCGAACGGATCGGGCGTCTTACCCTTCAGGTAATTGTTGACCACGTACTGCCAGATCAGATCGTTCGCGCGAAGGCTCGCGAAGGTGAGCGCCAGCTCGCGCCCGGCCAGCACGCCGCCCTGTGCGAAATCGAGCTCCCGCTTCAGCACGTAAGACTCGTCGACGAAGACCGACAGCTCGCCCGTGTCTGAAAAGTCGAGCATCGTCGCGAGAAGCGTAAGGCTCGCCACGCGGTCCTCACCCTGCGCACGGCGCACCGCGAGTGCCGAGCCGAGCAACGTTCCGCCGACGCAAAAGCCGAGCGCGTTGACCTTGTCGGTGCCGCCGATATCACGCGCGACATCGAGCGCTTTCATCACGCCATGCTCGAGGTAATCGTCCCACGTTGCGGTGCCCATCGAGTCCGGCATGTTGCGCCATGACACGACGAAAACGGTGTGGCCTTCTGCGACTGCGTAACGGATGAAGGAATTGTCAGGCTGAAGATCGAGGATGTAGTACTTGTTGATGCAGGGCGGCACGATAACCAGGGGACGCTCGAAGACCGATTCAGTCTGCGGGCGATACTGGATGAGCTGCATGAAGTCGTTCTCGTACACCACCGCCCCCGGCGTAATAGCGAGGTTCCGGCCGACTTCGAATGCAGTGTCGTCCGTCATCGAAACGAGTCCGCGTTCAATGTCGCCCGCAAGATTTCGCAAGCCGCGGGAAACGCTGTCGCCCTGCGTCTCTGCGGCGAGCTTCAGAGCCTCGGGATTGCTCCACGCAAAGTTCGCAGGGGACGCCGCGTCGATGTACTGACGTGCGTAGAACGAAAGCTTCCGCTTCGCCTGCGGTTCGAGCTTTGCGCTCTCGATGAGCTCGGACAGCCACCGCGCGTTCAGCAGGTAGGACTGGGCGAGAAGGCTGAAATACGGCTGCTGCCACTCCGGCGCCCTGAAGCGGCGATCGCCGGCTTCCGCCTCGATGACTTTCGCCGGCGCGGAACCGGCAGGTAAGGCGGCAAAGCTCGACCACAGCTCGAGCTGTTTCTTGTGATAACGATTCTGAATCTCGAGCCAGCCGGCGCTGTTCTGCGCGAGGCCCGCAGTCAGCGACTCGACGATGTCCTTGCCGCCCGCGCCGTCGCGGTCAAGTGGCTTCAGCACCTGCTCGAGCAAATGCTGGTTGAAAGCAGCCAGCGCTTCCATCGATGAGTGGGGGCGGGGTTCCATGAGTTCAGCGATCGCTTTGGATTCTATCCCGCCTGCGTGGGCGATTCGACCTCTGCATGGCAACTTCCGGGCCGGCACCCGCTGCGCGCTTCAGTTGCCGCGACGCTGCCGTTCAATGCCCGTTCGCGAGACTGTGCGCAAGCTCGCCGACCAGCAGGATCGTTCCGATCCCGAGGCCGATCAGCACCACCTGCTGCGCTGTCGCGCGCAGCTCAGGCCTGCGATGTAGCCCCGGAATGAGATCCGCAACAGACACATACAACATGCTCGCTGCCGCCAGCCCGAGGAGCGGCGGTATCCACTGCTCCATCGTCTGCAATGCGTAATATGCAAGGACGCCGCCAAGGACCATCGCGGCGCTCGAGATCACGTTCAGCAGGAATGCGGCGCGTTTTGTGTACCCCGAATGCAGAAGGATCAGAAAATCGCCGACTTCCTGCGGGATTTCGTGCGCGATGATCGCCAGCGCTGTCACGATGCCAAGCTCGGTGCTCGCCAGAAATGCGGCTGCAACAAGAATTCCGTCGACGAAGTTATGGAAAGTGTCGCCGATGACGATCATGAGACCGCTGCGGCCATGGTCGTGCGCGTGATTGTGCGCGACAACGATCGGCGGGTCGTGCGCCTCGCATTGCTCCACGTGACAGTGGCGCCAGAGCACCAGCTTTTCGAGAACGAAGAAAAGGAGGATGCCGCCGAGGATCGTCGCCGCCATCGACTGAGGACTGTCGGCAAGCTCGAACGCCTGCGGAAGCAGCTCGATGAATACCGCGCCCAGCAGCGCACCCACGGCGTAGCTGATGAGAATCGGTATCTGCGAAGCTTTCGCCTTGAGCGCGAGCGCCCCGGCAGCAAGCACGGAGAGAAGACCGCCGAGCACGGTTGCCGCGACGATCCAGGTGAGGGTAGCCATGTGCCGTTTTAAAAGCGGAGGGGCCGGGCTCCGGATGTGCGCTGAACCCGCGGGTACGCAGAAGCCAAGGCCGGCGATTATAACGCCGGGCGATTCTCACGCCAGATGAGCGCAGCCATACGCCCTGTTTCCCCATCGCGCCGATATGAGAAAAAGCGCTCGGGGTCAGAGTACGTGCAAAGATCGCAGCCGTAAATTTCGACGACGCCGCAACGCAGGAGCGCTTGACGGGCGAGTGCCGGAAGATCGGCGAGCCATTTGCCCGGGGTTTTGGGCGTGAACGCGTGCAACGCGTCTGAATCGACGGCGGCAAACGCTTCGCGCACGTCATCACCGACTTCGAAATGGCGCGCGCCGATGCCGGGCCCGATGTAGGCCAGCACGTCGCTCGCGTCGACTCGCATCGCAGAAACTGTGTTGGCGATAACGCCTGCGGCAAGGCCGCGCCATCCGGCATGTGCAGCGGCGACGATGCTGC
>JBKJPI010000651.1:0-3878 GCA_046595235.1 Burkholderiales bacterium
GTCATCACGTAATTGGCAAACCATTGCTCTGGTGCCAGGTTTCGATCATGCAGGGGTGGATACAGGCCTCGCCAGAGCAAGTCGTCGAGGCTGCCTACAGCGACATGGGAGTCCAGCAGCTCCTGCAGAGCAAAGGGCAGCAACTGGATCAGCCCCACGCGGCCGGCCAAGGTCTGTGCAATGTTCGACAGCAGGCCGAACTGTTGAGACCCGGTCAGCACAAACTGGCTCATGCGCCGATCCGTATCGACGCGGGTTTGCAGATACGAAAACAAGGGCGGACAGCGCTGCGCCTCATCCAGGATCGCGCCAACCGGATAGCGGGCCAAAAAACCACGCGGATCCTCTTCGGCAAAGACCCGCGTATCGGGGTCTTCCAGCGACACATAGGGCAGGTCAGGAAAGGTGCTTCGGGCCAACGTCGTCTTGCCCGATTGACGTGGGCCCGTGACGGCCAGGACCGGATAACCTTTTGCCAGCTGCAGAAGAGCGGTTTCGGCTTCGCGGCGGATCATTTTTACAAATCGGTAGTCTGAGTCCCAAAGTGTAAAGGAAATGGCATCGACGACTTCTCAATTTGACGATGAACCCGAGCTTGCCTCGGCGACCTTCGGAGCCGAGGGGCGCCAGCTAGACTGCACTTCCCTTGCGGCATCTTGTGCAGACAGCGACATGGCATTGAGCGAAACCGCGGTCAACGACGCGCTGACAGCCGTCATCGACCCCAACACCGGCCTGGACTTCGTCTCGACCCGCTTGTTGAAGAACCTGAAGGTCGAGGGCGGCGACGTCGCGTTCGACATCGAACTCGGCTACCCGGCGAAGAGCCAGATCCCGGCCTTGCGCAAAGCCCTGATCGCCGCGGTGCGCACGCTGCCGGGGGTCGAGAACGTCAGCGTCAACCTGAGCACCCGCGTCGTCGCCCACGCGGTGCAGCGCGGCGTGCAGTTGATGCCGAAGGTCAAGAACATCGTCGCCGTGGCTTCGGGCAAGGGCGGCGTCGGCAAGAGCACGACCGCCGTCAACCTGGCGCTCGCGCTGGCCGCCGAGGGTGCGAGCGTGGGCATCCTCGACGCCGACATTTATGGCCCCAGCCAGCCGATGATGATGGGCATCCAGGGCCGGCCCGAGAGCGCCGACGGCCAGACGATGGAGCCGATGAGCAACTACGGCGTGCAGGTGATGTCGATCGGCTTTCTGGTCGATGCCGACAACCCGATGATCTGGCGCGGGCCGATGGTCACGCAGGCGCTCGAGCAGCTCGTCAACCAGACGAAGTGGAGGGACGTCGATTACCTGATCGTCGATCTGCCGCCGGGCACCGGCGACATTCAGCTCACGCTCGCGCAGCGAGTCCCCGTCACCGGCGCTGTCATCGTGACGACGCCGCAGGACATCGCGCTGATCGACGCGCGCAAGGGCCTGAAGATGTTCGAGAAGGTGGGTATTCCGATTCTCGGAATCGTCGAGAACATGAGCCTCCACATCTGCAGCAGCTGCGGACACGAAGAGCACATTTTCGGCACCGGCGGCGGCGAGCGCATGGGTAAGGACTACGACGTCGAGCTGCTCGGATCGTTGCCGCTCGATATCAAAATCCGTGAGCAGGCTGACTCCGGCATGCCGACCGTGGTAGCCGACCCCGACGGGCGCGTCTCCGAGATCTACCGGCAGATCGCGCGACGCATCGCGGTCAAGATCGCAGAAAAGCAGCAGGACCACTCCGCGGCGTTTCCGAAGATCGTAGTTCAGAACACATGAGATTTCGCTTCCCCATCATCATCATCGACGAGGACTTCCGCACCGAGAACGCGAGCGGCATGGGCATTCGCGCGCTCGCGAAGGCCATCGAGGAAGAGGCGATGGAAGTGATCGGGGTCACGAGCTACGGTGATCTCTCGAGCTTCGCGCAGCAACAGAGCCGGGCGAGCGCGTTCGTGCTCTCGATCGACGACGAAGAGCTCGGCGTCAGCACACCCGAGGACGCAGCGAAGACAGTCGAGCAGCTGCGGAAGTTCGTGAAGGAGATCCGCTTTCGCAACGCGGACATCCCCATCTTCCTTTATGGCGAGACACGCACGTCGCGTCACATCCCGAACGACGTGCTGCGCGAGCTGCACGGTTTCATTCACATGTTCGAGGATACGCCGGAATTCGTCGCGCGCTATATCGTGCGCGAAGCGAAAACCTATCTCGACAGCCTCGCGCCGCCGTTTTTCCGCGCGCTGGTCCATTACGCGCAGGACGGCTCGTACTCGTGGCACTGTCCCGGCCACTCGGGCGGCGTTGCGTTTTTGAAGAGTCCGGTCGGGCAGATGTTCCATCAGTTTTTCGGCGAGAACATGCTGCGCGCTGATGTCTGCAATGCAGTCGACGAGCTCGGCCAGCTCCTCGATCACTCAGGGCCGGTTGCCGCATCGGAAAAGAACGCGGCGCGCATTTTCGGCTGCGATCATCTCTTCTTCGTGACCAACGGCACCTCGACCTCTAACAAGATGGTGTGGCACTACACCGTTGCGCCGGGCGACGTCGTCATCGTCGACAGGAACTGTCACAAATCCATCCTGCACGCGATCACCATGACCGGCGCGGTGCCGGTGTTCCTCATGCCGACGCGCAATCACTTCGGCATCATCGGGCCGATCCCGCGCGATGAATTCAAGTGGGAAAACATCGAGAAGAAAATTCGCGCGAACCCGTTCGCGCGCGACGTGAAGGAAAAACCGCGGGTGCTGACGCTCACCCAGAGCACTTACGACGGCATCATCTACAACGTCGATACGATCAAGGAAATGCTGGACGGGAAAGTCGAGACCCTGCATTTCGACGAAGCGTGGCTGCCTCACGCCACCTTCCACGATTATTACCGCGGCATGCACGCGATCGGCCGCGATCGGCCGCGTACCAAAGAGTCGATGATTTTCTCGACCCAGTCGGTGCACAAGCTTCTCGCGGGGCTGTCACAGGCTTCGCAGATCCTGGTTCAGGATAGCGAGAAACGCATGCTCAATCTGCATGCGTTCAACGAGTCGTATCACATGCATTCGTCGACTTCGCCGCAATACGCGATCATCGCCTCGTGCGACGTCGCGGCCGCGATGATGGAAGAGCCGGGCGGTACTGCACTCGTGGAAGAGTCGCTGCAGGAAGCGATCGACTTTCGCCGCGCCATGCGCAAGGTGGACGCGGAATTCGGCAAGGACTGGTGGTTCAAGGTGTGGGGCCCGGAGCGCCTTGCGGCCGAGGGCATCGGTAATCGTGATGACTGGATGCTGCGCGCCAACGAGCGCTGGCACGGATTCGGCGATCTCGCGCCCGGCTTCAATATGCTCGACCCGATCAAGGCCACGGTTCTGTCGCCCGGTATCGACGTCACCGGCAAGTTTGCAAAGACGGGCATTCCCGCCATCATCGTCACGCGCTATCTTGCCGAGCACGGCATCATTGTGGAGAAGACGGGGCTCTACTCGTTCTTTATCATGTTCACGATCGGCATCACCAAGGGCCGCTGGAATACGCTCGTCACCGAGCTCCAGCAGTTCAAGGACGATTACGACAGCAACGCGCCGCTGTGGCGCATCCTGCCGGATTTTCTGAATCAGTTTCCGTTATACGAAAAGATCGGTTTGCGTGACCTGTGCGACCAGATCCACGGCGTTTACAAGGCATACGATGTCGCGCGTGTAACCACCGAGATGTATCTTTCGGATATGGTGCCCGCGATGAAGCCGAGTGACGCGTGGGCGAAAATGGCGCACGGTGAAATCGATCGCATCAGCATCGACGAGCTCGAGGGCCGCGCGACGAGCGTGCTGCTGACGCCTTATCCGCCCGGCATTCCGCTCCTGATTCCGGGTGAGCGATTCAACAAAACGATC
>JBKJPI010000687.1:0-3724 GCA_046595235.1 Burkholderiales bacterium
CCGCGGTGCCTACCGCCCTGAACCTCGGCGCGACTGGTCGGATCAGATCGAAGCACTGGTGACGAAGCTTGCGATCGACCGCTTCCACCTCATAGGCACCGCCGCCGGCGGCGGCGCCGCGTTTCAATATGCCCTGGCCTATCCGGAACGGGTGAGGAGTCTCATTTTCGCAAACAGTCACGGTAACGTAACCGACCCGGATTACATCGAGATGGGCAAGCGCATCTGGCCTTCGCCGCAATTCGAAGCGCTGCCGACCGCGTTTCGGGAGCTGGGTCCCTCTTATCGGGCAGCGAATCCGGATGGCGTCGCGCAGTGGATCGCTCTATCCACGCGCAAACCGGCGGCGGAGGCGGCTGCCGATGGACGATTGCCCGACCGCTTTGCCCTCACGCCCGAACGAGCCGTTACATGGGCGAGACTCGAAACGCTGCGGATGCCCGTGCTGCTGCTGACGGGCGATGCCGACCTTTACGCTCCGCCATCGGTGCTGCGCATGTTTTCGGCGCGCATCAAGCACGCGGAATCGGCGATCATTCCCGAAACGGGCCATACGGCGTTCTGGGAAATCCCCCAAGCGTTCAACCGCACCGTCCTTGCGTTCATCGGGCAGCATTAGTGAGTTTCCGATAAATGAGTGACATTAGTGATGCTCATTTATCGCACAAACCTCCCCTCTACCTCCGGGAGAGGGGCGGGGGTGAGGGGCTTGAGCGCGTAAAGCATTTACTGAAAGCTCAATAGCAGCGTGAGGAACATCAGTTTGGGGATAATCATGCGGAGCGCTCCATGACCGAGCCCGCGTCATTTTGGCAACTCTCAGCGCGCGGCCGCGGGCTTACGGATTCGGCCATTCGGGCGTTAACCAAACGCATTGGCGCGACGAGCGGTGTGGTGTCGTTTGCCGGTGGGCTACCCTCGCCCGCCACGTTCCCTGAGACCGAGTTCGCGCGCGCCTTCGATCACGTGATCCGGCACAGCGCCAAAACCGCTCTGCAGTACGGCCCGACCGACGGTTTTCCGCCGCTCAGGGCATGGATCGCCGACGCGCTGTCCACCGCTGACAGGCGAATCGTGCCCGAGCAGATTCTGATCACTTCGGGCTCGCAGCAAGGCCTGGATCTGATCGGAAAGGTCATGCTGGATCCGGGTGATGGGGTCGCCGTGGAGACGCCCACCTATATCGGCGCGCTGCAAGCCCTCGGCATGTACTTTCCGCGTTATCTGTCACTGCCGAGTGACGACCAAGGGCTCATACCCGAAGAGGTCGAGAGCGTTCTGCGTCACGCCGCTCCGGAGGGCGTATGCAAGATGATCTATTCGATCCCGACGTTTCAGAATCCGACCGGAAGGACGCTGCCTCTGGCTCGGCGGGTGGCGCTGGTGGAAGCGTCACAACGGTCCTGTGTCCCGTTGCTCGAAGATGATCCCTATGCCGCCCTGGCCTACGACGGACGGCAACACACGACTCTGCTTTCACTCGGTGGCGAGCACGTGGTCTATCTGGGTTCCTTCTCCAAGATCCTGTCGCCGGGAATTCGACTGGGGTTCATGGCAGCGCCGCTACCGCTCGTACGCAAGCTCGAGATGGCCAAACAGGCGAGTGATCTGCATACCTCGACGTTGATGCAGCATGTCGTCTTCGAGATTATCAAAGACGGCTTCCTCGGGCCCCACGTGAAGATGTGCCAGGCTCTGTACCGTGCGAATGCGCAGTCCATGCATGACGCGTTGCACTTGCACCTGCGGGACTGCGCCCGCTGGAGCGCTCCCACGGGCGGCATGTTTATCTGGCTCGAGCTTCTCGCGCAGCTGGATGCCTCGGCGCTGCTGGACGCAGCACTTGCGGCCGGAGTAGCGTACGTCCCCGGTGGGCCGTTCTTTGCAACATCGCCGAAGGTCAATACCATGCGTCTTTGCTTCAGCACCGGCACACCAGAAACCATCGCGCACGGGATCGGGATCCTCGGCCGGGTCATCCGCGAGGCGGCCACATGATGCATGGCAAACGATACTGGAAGTCTCGTCGCTCATTCCCCCGCAGGAGATGTCATGCGTCTACGTAAGACTATGGCAGCCGCTGCGGCTGTACTGTCCGCCCTCGGTGCCGGCATCGATGCGCTGGCGCAGTCCTACCCTGACAGACCGGTGCGCATCATCGTGCCCTGGCCGCCGGGCGGCAGCACCGACGTCATCGGCCGTCTGCTGGGGCAGCGGCTGACGCAACTGCTCGGCCAGAACGTGGTGATCGACAATCGGGGGGGCGGTGCCGGTGCCATCGGCATCGAGGCCGCCTCGCGTGCTACGCCGGATGGCTACACCGCCGCCATCATCGAGGTGGCGCATGCCCTGCTGCCGACGACGCGCGCGCGACTGGCCTACAACCTTCAGAAGGACTTCGCCCCAATCACCACGATCGGCACTTCGCCGATGATCTTGTTCGTCGGCGCGACCGTTCCGGTGAAGTCCGTGTCGGACTTGCTCGCGCTCGCACGCACGAAGCAGGGCGCGCTCCTGATGGCGCAAACCGGCAATGGCTCGGTCAGTCACCTGATGAGTGAGCTGCTTCAGCAGCGCACCGGAACGCGCTTCACCCAGGTCGGTTACAAAGGGGCCGGGCCGGCATTCATAGAGCTCGCAGGTGCGCAGGTTCAGGCCTACGGCGCAACCCTCGCCAGCGGGTCTGCCACCCTGAGCACTGGCCGCATCGTCGCGCTCGCGGTCGCCGGGAGAAAGCGTCTCGAAGTGCTGCCCGGGGTACCGACGCTGTCGGAATCCGGCGTGCCCGACTTCGTGGTCGAACAATGGTGGGGACTGGTGGCGCCGGCCAGGTCGCCGCCTGACGCGCTCGCGCGGCTGCACCGTGACAGCGTGGCGGCGATCGCCGACCCGCAGGTGCGTAAGCGCGTGAGCGAGCTCGGAGTCGAGCCGGAGTCGAGCACCCCGCAAGCGTTCAAGGTGTTTATCGACACCGAGATCAGCCGCTGGGCGCGCGTCGCCAAGGAAGCCGGCATTCAGCCGGAATAGGTCGCGCGTGCAGTCGCGATGCCGCTGCGCTGGCGAGAGTATTTATCTTTCTCGATTAACGTTTGGAATGCCGCAGGAAAGATACTAAGAATAGAACGACTCTATAAATCCTCGTCTATACTCCGCCCGATGAGGCTGGAGCTACGGCGATGACGGCGCGGTTTCTTCCATCCGGCGATACGGCGCTGGTCGTCGAGTTCGGCGAGCGCATCGATCGCGCCTTGAATGACCGCGTGCTCGATCTGCGCCTGCTGGTGACCGCCGCGAAGCTGCCCGGCGTGGTCGAGACGATACCCACGTTGCGCTCCCTCCTGGTCCGCTACGATCCGCTGACGACTGACAGTGCAAGTCTCATCGCTGCCATCGAAGGTCTGCTGGACAGCGGCGGCAGCAAGGCGACATCTGCAAAACTCTGGCGAATTCCGGCTTGTTATGCGCAGAGCCATGCGCCCGATCTTGATGACGTGGCGGAGCGCACCGGCCTTGAACGCGACGAGGTGGTGCGTCTTCACAGCGGCACGCGCTTCCAGATCTACATGATCGGGTTCGTGCCGGGCTTTCCCTATATGGGCGACCTTCCCCAGGCGCTCGTTCTCCCGCGCCGCACCGATCCGCGCGTGCGCGTGCCACGCGGATCGATTGCGATTGCGACCGGCATGACCTCGATCTATCCGATCGAGAGTCCGGGCGGATGGCA
>JBKJPI010000086.1:0-3193 GCA_046595235.1 Burkholderiales bacterium
CTCGTGATCGGCCGGCCGATCACGAGGTAGTTCGCGCCTTCTGCGATCGCCGCCGCAGGCGTGACGATTCGCTGCTGATCGTCGGCCCCGGCGTCGGCTGGGCGGATCCCGGGCGTCACCAGGGTGAACGCGGTTCCGCACAAGGCACGCAGCGCTGAAGCTTCCTGCGCAGAGCACACGACGCCATCGAGTCCCGCGAGCTTCGACAGGCGCCCGAGCCGCGTGACCGCTTCCGCGGGCGTACCGCTCATGCCGATGTCGGGCAGGTCGTTTTCGCTCATGCTGGTCAGCAGCGTAACGGCGATGACTTTCGGAGCGGTGTCGCTCCGTTGCACCGCGTTACGGGCCGCCTTGAGCATCGCCTGGCCGCCTGAAGCATGAACGTTGAACATCCAAACGCCCAGCGCTGCAGCAGCGCGGCAGGCGGCGCCCACTGTGTTGGGTATGTCATGAAACTTGAGATCCAGGAACACACCGAAGCCGCGCGCCACCAGTTCTTCGACGAGCGCCGGTCCGGCCGCAGTAAAAAGCTCGCTTCCCACCTTGACGCGGCACTGCGAGGGCTCCAGCCGCTCCGCGAAGCCGAGGGCGCTCTTCGCCTCGGGGAAATCAAGCGCCACGATGACTCTGGGATCGATCATGCGGGCACCGTCTTTTCTTCAGTGCGCCGCGGCGAGTAGGTCTCCCACAGCGCGCAGGCCGGACAGTGCCAGTAATACTGGCGCGCCCGGAACCCGCAGTTATCGCACTTGTACATTGCGAGCCCTTGCGTATGCTGATTGACGAGCGCCCTGATGAGCTCGAGATCGCGGCGGCGTTCGACCGGCGCTTCGATGAGCTGTGCTTCGAGAAGCTTGTCCAGCCCGAGCAACGTCGGCGTGCGTCGCAGCTCATCACGCACCAGCCGGTATGCGGGATCTGCGCCGTGCTGCTCGAGCGTCGCCTGAAAAACCACATTGAGCGCATCCAGTGACGGATATTTTTCGAGAAAAGCGCGCAACAGGTTCAGACCCGCTTCGGCACGGCCCTGATCCTTGTAAGCGTTGTATATGCGCTCCGCCACGAGCGACAGATACGCCGGATTCTGGCTCTCGATTCGTTTCCACGCATCGATCGCCGCGTCCGTGCTGCCCGATTTGAGCTCGAGGTCGCCCAGCAGTATGTTGGCTCTCACGCACAGACGATGATGAGCGAGTGCGGACTCGAGGTGGGGCTTGGCGCTTCCCGGGCGCGTATGCATCATTTCGACGCTGGCGAGCTCGCAAAAGAAATTCGCAATTTCCTTCTGATGCGAGCGTCCCGTGACCGATTCCAGCTTCTGCGCAGCGCCGATCGCCTTCTGCCAGTCCTTTTCCTGCTGATAGATTTCCAGCAGGAACTTCAGGGCGGCCTCCGCGTGCGGCGTGCCTTCGAGCTTTAAGAAAAGCTCCTCTGCCCGATCGAGAAGCCCTGCCTTGAGGTAGTCCTGTGCAAGCTCGAAAAGTGCGGCGAGCTTCTGCTCTTCCTTCAGATCAGGGCGCTCGACGAGGTTCTGGTGCATGCGGATCGCGCGATCGACTTCGCCGCGGCGCCTGAAGAGGCTGCCGAGCGCGAAGTGAAGCTCAACTGTCTGGGGATCAACCTTTACGACTTCGATGAACGCTTCGATCGCCTTGTCCGGCTGCTCGTTCAGAAGAAAGTTAAGACCCTTGAAATACGAGACCGGCAGCGCGCGCGACTCCGACATGAGCTGCTTGATGTCGATGCGGGCCGCCATCCAGCCCAGCGCGAAGAAAAGCGGCAGCGCGAGCAGCCACCAAGACTCAAAATCCATGGGGCGGGAGTGCGCTCAAGGTGTGACGACATTCGGCGGCGACGGCTCGCGAGAAGCGGGCCGATGGGCATGCAGCTCTCGCTTCAGCCGCATTATCTCGCGCCGCTGACGCACGTAATTGATGAGCATGCCGCCGACACCCAGAGCGACGCCCAGCAGAAGAAAAAACAGGATGACAGCGATGAGCGGGACGCGCCACTCGTGACCGAGAAAGTAACGCACGGAGACGAGGTCCGTGTTCTTCACCGCGAGGGAGATGAAAAACAGAAAAACCAGCGGCAGAAACACCCACATCACGTAGCGCATGGGGCGGGCTCGCTAGTCTTTCTTGAGGTCGACGCGTTCCCTCAGTTCTTTGCCCGCCTTGAAATGCGGGACGTATTTCGCCGGAACCTGCACCTTCTCTCCCGACTTGGGATTACGTCCGGTGCGTGGCGGCCGGTAGTTGAGGCCGAAGCTGCCAAAGCCCCTGATTTCGATGCGCTGACCCTCGGCGAGGCTTTTGGCCATTGCATCGAGGATCATTTTCACCGCGAGCTCCGCGTCCTTCGCGACCAGCTGCGGATAGCGCGCCGCGAGCTTTGCGATCAGCTCCGACTTCGTCATGTCGCTCCCTTAGAGTTGCTAACTCTTACTTCTATTATTCTTGCGTATTGGCTACGTCCAGCTTTGCCTTGAGAAGAGCTCCCAGGTTGGTTGTGCCGGCGCTGTTCTTGTCCGTCGCGTGCTTCTGCACCGCGTCGGCCTCCTCCGCACTGTCCTTCGCCTTGATCGACAGATTGATCGTGCGGTTCTTACGATCGACGTTGATGATCATCGCGGTCACCGAATCCCCTTCCTTCAGTCGGGTACGGATGTCCTCGACGCGATCGCGTGAAACTTCAGATGCGCGCAGATAGCCTTCCATGTCACCGTCGAGCGTGACGACTGCGCCCTTGGCATCGATCGACCTGACCGTGCCGGTAACGATGGAATTCTTCTCGTGTGAAGCGACGTAGTTGTTATAGGGGTCGCCCTCGAGCTGCTTCACGCCCAACGAGATGCGCTCGCGCTCGACGTCGATCGACAGCACCATCGCCTCGGTCTCTTCACCTTTCTTGTAGTTGCGCACGGCTTCTTCGCCGGGCAGCGACCATGAAAGGTCCGACAGATGCACCAGCCCGTCGATGCCGCCCGGAAGACCGATGAAGATCCCGAAATCGGTGATCGACTTGATCTGCCCGCGAACCTTGTCGTTTTTCTTGTGGTTCATCGCGAACTCTTCCCACGGGTTCGCCATGCACTGCTTCATGCCGAGGGAGATCCGGCGACGATCCTCGTCGATCTCGAGCACCATGACTTCGACCTCGTCGCCGAGCTGCACGACTTTGGACGGGTGAA
>JBKJPI010000125.1:0-5455 GCA_046595235.1 Burkholderiales bacterium
CTTTTCGGCGGTCGCAGATACGAGGCACGACGCTTCGGGGACGAAGCGAACCGGGTGCGGCGCTTCCTGATGAAGCAGACCACAGCAGCGGCCGCGAGCGTGCCGCTGGTACAGCTGATTGCCGCCGTTGCACTTGCGTTCATCGTATCGCTCGCAACGGCGCAGTCGAGCGCCAACGAGATCACTGTCGGCGGCTTCGTGTCTTTCATCACCGCGATGCTCATGTTGAACGCGCCCCTGAAACGTGTGACGAGCGTCAACGAGCCCCTGCAACGGGGTCTGGCGGCAGCTGAAAGCGTATTCGCGCTGATCGATGAGCCCGGGGAGCCGGACAGCGGCACGTTCATGCTCGAACGCGCGCGCGGTGCGATCAGCTTCGAGCACGTGACCTTCGAGTACCCGGGCACCGAACGCTCCGCCTTGCACGACATCGATCTCGCGATCGCCCCGGGCGAGACGGTGGCGCTCGTCGGCCCGTCCGGCAGCGGCAAGACCACAATCGCGAATCTGGTGCCGCGCTTCTATCGCCCCACCGCCGGGCGCATCACGCTCGACGGCCACGATCTTACGGACCTGAAGCTCGAGAGTCTGCGCGCGAACATATCGCTGGTCAGTCAGGATGTGGTGCTCTTCAACGATACCGTGGCGGCAAACATCGCATACGGCACGATGGATGCCGTCTCGGCGCCGGAAATCGCCGCTGCCGCGCGTGCTGCGCACGCCCTCGACTTCATCGAGCAGATGCCCCAGGGCATGAACACGCTGGTCGGCGAAAATGGCGTCAAGCTATCCGGCGGCCAGCGTCAGCGCCTTGCCATTGCGCGGGCGCTGCTCAAGAACGCCCCGATTCTCGTGCTCGACGAAGCCACCTCCGCGCTCGACTCTGAATCAGAACGTCACATCCAGGCGGCGCTCGAGACGCTGATCCAGGGACGCACCACGATCGTCATTGCGCACCGCCTGTCGACTGTAGAGCGCGCCGATCGCATCGTCGTGCTCAATTCGGGCCGTATCGTCGAAGCCGGCACGCACGCGCAGTTGCTCGAATCAGGCGGGCTTTACGCGCGTCTGTATCGCACGCAGTTCCAGATCGAGGCGTCACCGCAGGAAGCGACGCCGGCTGTCAGTGTCTGACACGGTGCGCCGCTCAGATTAAATCGCGGATGCCGTCGATCACGCGCTCGGCAGGCAGACTCGTAAGGCAGTCGCTGGAGCTCTCGATGTGGCGCTCGCAGCCTTCCTGCCCGCAGGGGACGCACACCCCTTCCCCCTGGATGAGACGCACGTGGCGGTTGGCCTGGCTGCCTGTCTGCACCCAGGGGTTTACGTCCAGAGGATGACCGCTCGGCCACGGGCCCCACTTCATGGGATTGGTCGGCCCGAATAGCGCGACGGTGGGCACGCCGAGCGCAGCAGCCGCGTGGGTTATGGCGGTATCGGGCCCGACATAGACGGCGGCGCGGGCGAGAACCAGAGCCACCGCGCCCAGTCCCAGCTTGCCTGTGAGGTCCAGCGCGCCTTCGATTCTTCTCGCGATCATTTCGTTGTATACCTGCTCGTCCGGCCCGGGGCCCCCCGTGAACACAACTTCCAATTCCTGCTCGCGGAGCCACGTTCCCACTGTCGTCCATCCGGCAGCCGTCCACATCTTGTAGCGGAACTTCGGATAGGGATGAAGAACTGCAAAACGTGCTTTCTCGAGCGGCGCGAGGAGTGTATCGACGAGGCGCTCGTCTTCGGGCGTCCAGCATGCCAGGACACGCGCGGCAGGCGCGACGCCAATGGACGCGAGGAGTGCGAGGTGCATTCGTACCGTATGCGTGTCGGCGCCGTCGAAGGGAACCCACGCATCCAGAAGCCAGCGCTTCCAGGCCGATTGGCGATCAGCCACCTGAAGCCCGACGCTGCGCCTGCCGCCAATCCATGCATAAAGCGTAGGCCGGTCACCCGGCAGGAGGGAGAGCGCGAGATCGTAGCGGCGGCTGAGACCCCACAGGCGCTTCAGCTGAGCGAGCATGCCCGAACGCTCAGGCACCGCGATCACACGGTGAACGTCGGGGTTTCCCATGAGAAAACCCTGCGTGCCCGCGAAAACGAGCACGTCGATGTCCGCCTGAGGCCACGCGTCCTTGAGTGAGCGCAGGACAGGTGTCGCGAGCAGCACGTCGCCGATGCGGCGCGTGATGACCACGAGAATTCGCTGTGGCGACTCGCGGAAAGTAAGTGGTGCGGGAAAGGCCGGGGCTGTGATCATGAATACCTGTCTAGACCCTCAATGGCCTCGAAACGCTTCGAGGCAAGTATCTCCTGAAGATGACGCTGGTTCTCGATGAGGCCGCTGCGGTCGTTCTCACGATGCCACAAGTGGAAGACCGGTGCTGCGAAGCGCGCGCTCTTGTGACGTACCCCGGCGTGCAGCAGTCTCACCACGAGATCGGAATCCTCGAGACCCCATCCGGCGTAGCGCTCATCGAAACCGTTTGCACGAACCAGATCGCGCCTCCAAAGCGACAGGTTGCACGTTTTTACGCCTTCCCAACGGTCCTCAGCGCGCTTTCGAAAGGCGCCATCGGGCAGGTGCACCAGCGGCAGTGCGCGGTTCACGTCGCGTTTGGCCCACGCAATCACCCAGCGTCCGGCAGACCAGCGATGGATGGGCACACGCTCGCGAAGCAGTAACTCGGTGAACGCGGCGCTCAACAGAATGCGATTGCCCGACAGAAAGCACCCCCGCTCGGCGAGGGCGACGTGGCGTCTCACGAAAAAAGGCGGGGGCACGCAGTCGCCATCGGTGAAGATGATGTATTCGGCGTTCGTGTGCGCGGTTGCGCGATTCCTCGCGGCGCCCGCCCTGAATCCGCGATCCTCCTGCCAGACATGCTGCACCCTGAACGGAGCACGCTTCGCATAGCGCTCCACGACCGTCCTCGTTTCAGCCGTCGAGCCATCGTCGGCCACGAGAAGCTCGAAGGCGGTACTGTCCTGTTCCCTGAAACCTTCAAGTGCGGCTTCGAGGGCGTCAGGCCTGTTGTACGTCGTCAGGATGACGGCAGTGCTGCCCGGCAGGTCCGCAGGCGCACTCACTCGTCAGGTTTTGCCGCTTTGCGCGTGAGAAGCATCAGCTTCGCGTACCGGTAGTAGGAGCCTTCAGCGTTCGCGATCGCGAGCATGAAGCCTTCGCGGCCATCCATGAAACCGAGCCGCAGCACGTATGTGCGTATAAAGGTCCACGCACCGTGCATGATCGCCGTCAGAATCGTCGCTCGACGTCCTTCGCGGTGGCGAGCTGCCGCCGAGCTCGACGAATAGGCGTTCATCTTGACCAGCATCTGATCGAGATTAACGACGGCCTCGTGCATGATCGGCTCGCGGAGCTTTCCCACACGGCCTTTGACGGCGAGGCGCTCGTGCACTGCGTCTTCGGTGAAGCGGCCGGCCCCGCGCCTCACGAGGCGCAGCACATAATCGGGCCACCATCCCGAATGCTTCATAAACCGGCCGCAAAAGCTCGAGCGGCGAGGTATGGCGTAGGCGGAGTACAGGCCAGGCGAGGCTATTACGCGCTCGATCTCGGTACGGAGCGCCGGCGTCACCCACTCGTCGGAATCGATCGAGATCACCCAGTCTCCGGTTGCACGGTCGAGCGCGCGGTTCTTCTGCAGACCATGGCCCGGCCAGTCGCTCGTGGTGTCCACGATCGCGTCGAGCTCGCGGCAAATCCGCACGGTCGCGTCGACACTGCCGGAGTCGAGCACGACGATCTCGTCAGCGAACCGCAAGGATTCGATGCAGCGCGAGATCGTCGGCTCATTGTCCCGCGTAATTACGATGGCGCTCAACTTTGCCGGCTGCGCGCCTGACTCTTTCATTGCGCGGCGAGCCTCGCGGCGCGGGTGCTTTGCGCCCCACGGACTGCACACAAAACACCAACAGACCACGCGAAGAAGAGTCCTTCCGCGTGATCGAGGAGGAAGGAGTTGAACAGTCCGCCGATCGCGAATGCAATAACGACGCCACGCAAGAGATCACGCTCGATCGCCGAGTCGAGTCGCCCGGCTTCGCGCCACAGCGTCACGAAAAGCGTGACCAGCAGCGCGAGTGCGAAAAGCCCGGCCTGTGCGGCGATCATCAGATAGTCGTTGTGGGGATTGGAGGTTGCGGGCGCAGCGGTTCCGGTGACCTTCGCTTTGAAAGCCGCTTCGAAGCCGCCGGCGCCAACGCCGGTGAGCGGATGATCGGCCACAATGCCTGCGGTCGTCCTGTAATAACCGATGCGCTGACCGACAGATGTTTCATCGCTCGCTCCCGGCCGCCAGTTTATCAAGTCGGACGCGATGTCCTGAACCCGTGAGCTGAACGCGCCCGAGCCGAGATAGGCTGCCGCCAGGAGCGACGTCATGACGAGCATCGCCACCACCGCACTGCGCCGGCTGCGGCTGACCGTGAATGCAAAGTAGATCAGCAGCGCTGCGATAACGACGTAGCCGGTGCGTCCGATCACTACGAAAAGAACGTTGTAAATGCAGGCGAGCGCGAGTGCGGCTGAAAGCATGGCGGCGCGGGGCCGCGTGCCGCGCCACTCACGGGCCAGGAGCAGGAGGGCGAACGCCGCCATCGATACAAAGAAGTTGTGACTCACAGACAGTCGAAACCCGATGGGATAACGCGGGTAGGTGCGAAGCCCCGGTAACGATTCCCATGCGCCTATAGCGCTGCCGTACGACACGAGGAGATTGAGAACGATCGCCGCGATAAAGCCGATCAGGGCCCACTTGCGCACAGCCGGTGACGCGGCCGCCGCCCACATGAAGAGCGGGATGAGCGCCAGATCGAGGTACTTCGATCCTGCCGATACCGCTTCATACAACGGCGCAGTGCTGTACGCGCAGCTTGCGAGCAGAGCGAGGAACACGAGAAACGCGAGAAGCGCGGGCCTGTAGCTTACGAACGTGCGCAGTGCGTGCCGCGGGTCGGCGGGCGCCGCGACCATCCACGCAAACAGGACGAAGGCCAGCACGATGTTGTCGAACGCGGTCGAGATCGGAATTGCAAAGCCAAGCAGCGCAACACAGCCGCCGGCGCCTGCACGCGCCGAAGCTGCGAGCTTGCGATAGATCACGAGCGCAGGGCCGCCGGAGGCTCGTGCGCTGGCAGTAGCGCGGGCTTGACCTGCGCGGGGTTGGCCGTGAGCGCTTCGCTGGGCGCGGGCTGATAGCCCGACACCCACCTTGCGAGCGCCGCGCGCGTTTCATTGTCGGATAGTGTCCGGGTCGCGCGCACCCACGGCAGAAGGGACTCGAGTACGCCGGGCTCCGGTGCCGCGGTGCGGACCATCCGAAGCTTCGGATGCGTTGTGGGCATCGCTTCTTCACCGGTGCCGAGCAATTCCTCGTAAAGCTTTTCACCGGCGCGTAACCCCGTAAAGCGGATCTCGACTTCGGACTCTGCCATTCCG
>JBKJPI010000218.1:0-4888 GCA_046595235.1 Burkholderiales bacterium
GAGGACTTCGGAGAGCTGGCGCAGCTCGGCCACTGGCTGAAAGGCGCGTAGCCGGTTCCGTGAAATCGTCGTAGCCGACGGTGCCCGCCGCGCCTTTCAGCCAGTGGCCGAGCTGCGCCAGCTCTCCGAAGTCCTCGACCCGGAATGCCGCGTCGAATGCCTGGATCTGCTCGTCGAGACGCGCACCGAACTTCCGGATTGCCGGGCGCAGCCGCACGCTTCGTGCCAGGCGCGAACAAACCGGCGGGCCTGACGCTACGACAGCTGCAGAAGGTGCTGGGACCCGCGCAACCGGTAGATCTACGGGCGTGGCTATCGCGGCCAGCGCCGGTGAAATGTTAATTTCACCCGCGGCTTGTTTCGCCGCCTCCACCCGTGTGCCGCCAAGGAGCGCCGCGAGCGTTCCCATGAGCTCATCGATGTTGACTGGTTTCATGAGGCAGCCCGAGCAGCCGGCATCGAGCATGTCCTTCTCCGCGCCTTTCATCGCGTTCGCGCTCAGGGCAAAGATCGGTATCGCGAGGCCGCGGTCACGCAGGAGGCGGGTTGCAGTGAAGCCGTCCATCACGGGCATCTGCATGTCCATGAGAATGAGGTCCACGGGCATGCGACCGGCGATGTCCACGGCGATCTGTCCGTTCTCCGCCTCTTCCACGATGAGTCCGGTGTCCCCGAGCACGAGCTTCAGCAGCTCACGATTCTCCGGGCCGTCGTCGACGATGAGGACGCGCCTCGGCGGGAATGTCCACCGCACTTCCTCGTCGGAGGCATCGGCCGGGACGTATGTTGCGAGCGCGCTTTCATCGAGCATCCGCACGCCTTCGAGCGACCCCGTTGCAACGGTGACCGTGAACGTGCTGCCTTTGCCGAACTCGCTCGCCACGACGATGTCGCCGCCAAGCGCGCGTGCGAACCGCCGGCTGATCGTGAGGCCGAGGCCTGTGCCCCCGAAGCGGCGCGTGATCGAGCTGTCCGCCTGCACGAAAGGCTGGAACATGCCGTCCATCTTGTCGGCGGCAATGCCGATCCCGGTGTCGGAGACGTCGAGAACCACGCGAGGTGCGCCATCGGTATCGACGAATCGCATGATGACGGTAACCGCGCCCCGCTCGGTGAACTTGATCGAGTTACCGACAAGGTTCGTCACGATGCGCCGGAGGTAGGTCGGATCCGACTGGATCATTTCGGGAACGCGGCCTTCGGTCCTGAACACGAGGCCGATGTCTTTCTCGCGAGCGCGCACGCCCAGCACCGTCACCACTTCGCGCACCAGCGCATACGGCGCGCACGGAAGAGTCTCCACGGACAGCTGTCCGGCCTCGATCTTCGAGAGATCGAGAATGTCGTTGATGATGTCGAGCAGATGCTTGCCGCTCGAATGTATGGTCTCGAGATACTTCCTGGCATCGGTGTCGCTGCGGCCATAACCGCGCTTCAGAAGCTCCGTGAACCCGAGAATCGCGTTCATCGGGGTGCGGATGTCGTGGCTCATGTTCGCGAGAAAGTCGCTCTTCGCGCGGTTCGCGGCTTCCGCTTTTTCTTTCGCCTTGCCGAGCTCGACCTTGTTCTCCTCGAGCTGTGTAACGTCGTCCAGGCTGATGAGCGCACCGGCCGCGCGGCCTTTGCCTGACAACACGGGGGCGCAATTCACGATGAAGGTCCGTTGGCGTCCGAGCGAATCGCACAGCGCGATGGCGTCGTTCGCCTGCGCGGTGCTCGTCGCGAGCGTCACCACCCACGGCTGGCCTTCGAGCGGCAGCGCCGCACCTTCGGGCGTGAGCCACCCGAGCTTGCTGATCTGAGTTCCGATAAGGTCCTGCGGGAGCCGGCCCAGGAGCTTGGCGACCGCTTCATTCGCAAGCACGATGTTCTGACGCTTGTCGATCACGAGCAGTCCTTCCGCAAGCGTATCAAGCGCTGCGCGCACGCGGCCGGGAATCGCCCGCGAAGGATCGAGCTGGCTCAACACGCGCGAAAGGTAGAAATAAAATCCGAAGAAGCCCGAGAACCCGACGAAGAGCGCCATTCGGAGGAGCGGGCTTGCAAAGATCCCGGCGATCCCAGGCGGCGACAACGGCTCGTAACGCATTTCGAGCTGCCCCCACTTCTGCCCACCCGAGTTGATGGGAAGCTCGATCTGAGTATCCGTCGAGCGCGCGCCGGCCATGGGAACCCAGTGGCCTTCGTGCGGCCCTACGCCAATGAGGATTTCTCCGGACGAATTACGCACGGCCACCGAGAGCATGTCCTCGTTCCGTTTGACTGCGAGGCTGAGAAGCGCGTGCAGCTGCACGCCTTTGCGGTCCGCGATGAGGCCCGTGGTGGCGGCACCCAGTGTTTCGGCGAGAGCCGCCCGCCCGTTGCGCGCCGCGAACTCGCGATCCGGAAAAAGGCCGAGCATGCTCGCGATGAGGATGAGGCTCGCCGCGAGCGACGCCAGGCCGAAGGCGATGTAAGTTCGTGCGTTCAGAAACTTCATGCGGGCCTCTCAACAGCCAGAGGCGCTGTCGCAGCGTTTGTGTGCAAAGGCGGCAGCACCTGCGGCAAGCCCTCTTCCGCTTCGGACTCCGACACTGCAATCGGCGTTTCTGCCGCGACCGGTGCATCTGCGTTGGGGTGGTTCGCGTCGTCACTTGCGACGATCGATTGCAGCGAATCGTCGCCGTCGTCCTCGTCGTCATCGTCGATGCGGCCGAGCACCGGCAGAGGATCGATGAAGCGCCACGCCGGCAGCGAGGACAGGAAGGTGCTTAAAAGCGCGCCGCCGCGAAGCAGCCACACGACATATCCGACCGAAAGACTCATCCCGGTTGCAGCAGTGGCTGCGACTGTGGCGGCCTCGAGTCGAGTCTGGTCTTGCAGGCTGTCGCGCAGCTGGTCGAGCTCCTGGCCAAGGGCGCGCGCTTCCGGCGTGACGAGCGCCCCCGCGGCCGAGCTCGATTGCACCTGCATCGCGAGCGCAATCGACGTGAAGCTCGAGACATCGCCCTGGGCCTGCTGCATGAGAGATTGCGAGTCGCCGGGCCCGCCGATGGACGCATCGCGCGCATCCTTGACGATCTGAACCGAGTCCGCGCGCTGAACACCGATCTGGCCCTGTGCGGGGCTCGGCGCCTGACCTTGCACCTGCCCCTGCACCACGCCACCGCCGGCACCGCCCGGAGTCGAGCCGGCGGCGGAAGCACGTGTTTCTTCGGGCCCGATCTGGCCCTGCAACTGGCCGTCAGCCGGTCCTCTGGAAGCTTGCGCGCTACCCCCGCCGGCGGCTTCGGCCTTCTGTTCGGCAGCTTCGGCCGCCGCAGCCGCTGTGGGCGCAACTGTTGTCGCGGAAGCGGACGCTGCCGCGGGCGCAGCGGCAGACACAGCGGCTGACGCAGCGGCCGGAGCAGACGCAGCCGGTTGCGTCGGCGCTGCTGAAGCGACGCGTTCGACCACCACGGGAGCCGGCACAACGATGACCTGCTCAACAGGCGCTGCTACCACCTCCTGCCGGGGCGGCGCAGCCATCTGAACCGTCAGCGTGCGCGCAGTTGCGTCGGTATCCGCACCGCCGCCGGAATCTCGCACCTGGAACGTGAACGCCGCGGTTCCGGCGTCGCCGGAGCTGAACACAAGGCGCCCTGCGTTAAGATCGGCAGCGCTAATCGCCTGACCGCTGGTCACTGCAGTTCCACTCAGCGTCAGGCTTCCGGACGTCGGAAGCGAAGAAACTTTCACTGAAACGAAGCCGTCCGCCGGTGTATCGCCCGGATCGCTGAATCCGAACGAGGCACCGCTGAATACGTATGAGCCGCCCCCGATCATTGCGACTGTGTTGTTCGCGCCGACGGGCGAATCGTTGACGGCGCTCACGTCGATCCTCATCGTGCGGGCGAGGGTATCGAGATCCGCGCCGCCGCCGTTGTCCTGGACGCGGAAGGTAAAGCTCGCGTAAGCCGCGCCGTTCGCATTTGCGACCGGCGTAAACACGAGGTTGCCCGCGTTGACGTCCGCCACGGCGATCGACTGCCCTGCCGTGACCGGCGTCCCGCTCAGGGTGAGCGAGCCCGCTGCGGGAAGCGTCGTGACCTCGACCGCAGCGAGCGTATTCGCTGGCGAGTCGCTGGGATCGGTGAAACCGAAGTGCGCCGCAGTGAGTGCGAGCGCCTGGTCCTCGTTCGTGGTCACGCTGTTACTTGCCGCGGCAGGCGCATCGTTCACGGGCGTGACGCCGAGGGTCAGGGTACGCGCAGTGGCGTCGAGATCCACACCGCCGTTCGCCGTGCCGCCCCCGTCGCGCACCTGGAAGGTCAAGCTCGCGTAATTGGCGCCGGACGCGTTCAGCGCGGGCGTAAACACAAGGTTGCCCGCCGCGATATCGGCCGCGCTGATCGTCTGGCCGGCAGTGACCGCGACGCCACCGAGTCTGAGCGTGCCTGCGCCCGAAAGTGTGTTGATGCGCACGGATGCGAGCGCATTGGCTACCGCATCGTCCGGATCGACAAAACCAAAGTGTGCCGCGGCAAGCGTGAGCGCTGTATCCTCGTCCGTCGTGACCACTGCGCTGGTGCCGGTGGGCGCATCATTTACCGACGCGACATCAATGATCATCGTACGCGCAGCGGTGTCGAGGTCGATGCCGCCGTTCGCAGTGCCGCCGCCATCCTGCACTTTGAACGTGAAGCTCGAGTAGGCGACGCCATGCGCGTTGGCCAAGGGCGTGAACACGAGGTTGCCCGCGCTGATGTCGGCGACGCTGATCGCCTGCCCCGCAGTCACCGCCGTTCCGCTCAAGGTGAGCGCGCCCGCACTCGCCAGCGTCGTGATCTTCACGGCGACGAGCGTGTTCGCGGGGGAATCGGCGGCATCGGTGAAGCCGAAAGCGGCGGTGGTGAATGCGAATGCCGTG
>JBKJPI010000307.1:0-10518 GCA_046595235.1 Burkholderiales bacterium
TTCTTCTGCAATTTTTCCGGTGAGCTGGGAGAGGCTGTCACGAACGGGAGGCGGCGCGAGTTCGCGGCCTTTCCTCGCCCATGAAAAGCATCGGCACCTGCGGGAGCAGCAAGTAAACGGCGGCAGCAGCCTTTACCGCGCGCGGGTCTGCAAGTGCAGTAAGACGTTCACCGAAAGCGCGATTGCCCACCTGATCGTGGTTTTGCATGAATGCAACGAATGCGGTGGGCGGCAAATGTGCGCTTGGCTCACCCCGCGGCCGTCCGCGAAACGGCATCATCTCGCCCTGAAATGCGAAGCCTTCCGCGAGTGCGCGGGCGAGCTTCACATCGTCGTTCGTATAGTCGCCGTAGTAGCCGGTGCTTTCGCCGGTGGTCGCGACGTGCAGAACGTGGTGAACGTCGTCATTCCACTGAGCGGTATACGCCACGGCGCGCCCATCCGTGCCGCGCGCAAGCTGTCGCGCTTCGTTGTCCTCGTTCTCAAGAATGAGGTGTACCTCGCGTCCGCGCGCACTCTCACGAACGCGTGTGCTCAGCGCCTCGAGCAAATGCTGCGGGCTGTCGTCGATGATCGCGTGCACCGCGTCGAAGCGCAGGCCGTCGGCGTGGAATTCGTGCACCCAGTAAAGCGCGTTGTGGATGACGAAGTCACGAACGGGCGCGCTCGACGCCCCGTCGTAATTGATAGCTGCGCCCCACGGCGTCTGATGGCGCTCGGTAAAAAACTCGGGCGCATACAGCGACAGGTAGTTTCCGTCGGGCCCGAAGTGGTTGTATACGACGTCGAGCAGGACCATGATCCCGTGCGCGTGCGCGGCGTCGATCAGCGCTTTAAGGTCGTCCGGCCGTCCGTACACTGAATCGGGCGCATACAGCAGCACGCCGTCGTAGCCCCAGTTACGCGCGCCGGCAAAGTCGGCAATCGGCATGATCTCGATGGCCGTCACGCCGAGCGATGCAAGGTGCTCGAGGCGGTTTATCGCTGCGCGGAACGTGCCTTCCGGCGTGAAGGCGCCGATATGGAGCTCGTAGATGACAGCTTCGCTCCACGGCCGGCCCGTCCAGCCGAGGTCACGCCATTCATAGGCCAGCGCATCGATCACCTCACTGGCGCCGTGGACATCGTCGGGCTGAAAGCGGGACGCAGGATCCGGCACCTGCATTCCATCGGGCAGCACGAAACGGTAACGGCTTTGCGCGCGCGCGCTGTCGGTTCGCAGCTCGTGCCAGCCGCCATCGAGCGGCTCCAGTTTAAGGGGCGAAGCCAGCCCCTCGATCGCGACCCTGATCGACGCACATCCGGGCGCCCACAGGCGGAAGCGCGTCGTACCGTCCGAAAGGAGTTGTGCCCCGAACGGCATGTGGTGTGCCGAGGCTTTCGCTTTTTCAGCCTTGGGCGGCTGACGCGAAGTAAGCTGATTCATGAAGTCGATCGGGCTAAAACTGGATTTTAGGGGCCGCTCGCGAATGAAAAGCGCAAGGCCGGTCGGCCCCTTACGCAACTCCCGTGCCGCTTACCGTGGCGTTGTCGCACCGCGACGTCGGTGGCTGATGGTGAACGTCTCGCCGCGGTCAGTACCCTGTCCGTACACTGAGACGTGGGACTTTACGAGGGCAGTGAGTCCCGCTCGCGAGCAGCCGCAAACTGGTGTGGCCACGACCTTTCGAAACCGCCGAGCGTACCGCCGGCCGCGAGAAAGGCTTTTTCTGCTTTGCCCCGCGCGGCGCGCTCTATGGCACCTTCGGCTTGCACCATCGCGGCTTCTGTTCGTTCCTTCGCTACCATGGCGCGCCGTTGCAGTTCTTCCAGAATCACGCGTTCCATTTCGACGCGCGCGCGCAGGTCGTGGATATCTGAAATCCGGATCAGCGCTCCCAGACGCTCGCGAAACGCGACCGCATCCGTCGGCGCGTTCAGGTAGGCCATCGCGCCGGCGCGGAAAGCGCGCTGCGCGTATTCGCTGCTGGCCGAGGTATAGACGACGATGGGCACGTGCGGATCGGTCTTGCGGATGTCACGGCAGAGCGCAACGCCCGCCCAATCCGGTAACCAGTAGTCGATGATGTAGGCGTCGAAGACCGCCTGGTTCTTGATCCGCACGGCTTCCAGCCCGTTCGGAGCCATCACGACGCGGAACCCCGCGAGGGCCTGCTTGAGGAATTGCTGATTCTCGCTGTTCGGCTGAACGCAAAGCACCGAACGCTCGGGCAGCGCCGTTGCCGATGCGTGAGGATGAGGCGCAAAGTGATGAAATGAGCCAGACATTGTTTTGGTGTTATAACTAATCGCTCAAGCCATCGTATCTGCCGAGCGCGCTCCGGTGTAGTCCCAGAAGGGACTCATCACTAGGGCCGAATGTCCCTGGTGGTTGAGGCGTCAAGACGATGCAGATAGCATCTGCCGGACAATCTGAAAGTTCAGGCCTGAGATAAACACCGCGATGAAAGCACCGAAACGCAGCCGTGCACAGCGGCCTGAAGGCGCCCGACGACTTCTTCCGAAAGCCAGGACAGGCATCGCCGGTTTCGATGAGATAACAGGTGGGGGTCTGCCGAAAGGCCGCCCGAGCCTGATCTGCGGCGGACCCGGCTGCGGCAAGACGATGCTCGCCATGGAGTTTCTTGTGCGGGGGGCTGTCGAATTCAATGAGCCGGGCGTGTTCATGTCGTTCGAGGAGACCGCCGACGATCTCGTGCAGAACGTCGCGTCGCTGGGTTTCGATCTTCGTACGCTGGAGTCACAAAAGAAAATACTGATCGATGAAGTGCGCGTTGCCAGAAGCGAGATACACGAGACGGGCGAATACGATCTCGAAGCGCTTTTCATACGGCTGGGACATGCGATCGATTCGATCGGTGCAAAACGGGTGGTACTCGACACGCTGGAGGCGTTGTTCGGTGGATTTTCGAATACCGCGGTGCTTCGTGCTGAGCTGCGGCGGCTCTTCGACTGGCTGAAACAGAAGAAAGTCACGGCGGTGATAACCGGCGAACGCGGCGAGGGGCAGCTCACGCGTCAGGGCCTCGAAGAGTATGTCTCGGACTGCGTGGTTCTCCTCGATCATCGCGTGGTGAATCAGCTTACGATTCGGCGCCTGCGGATCGTCAAATACCGCGGCACTATCCACGGAACGGATGAGTATCCGTTCCTGATCGGGAAAAACGGCATTTCCGTGCTGCCCATCTCATCGCTCGAGCTGGCTCACCGCGCTTCGGCCGAAGTCGTATCGAGCGGCAACGAGGCCCTTGACGCGTTGCTCGGCGGTGGCTTTTACGATGCGAGCACCGTTCTCGTGTCGGGTCTCGCCGGCGTTGGCAAAAGCACGTTCGCCACCCATTTCGTGGCAGGTCGCTGCCAACGGCGGGAGAAAGCACTGTATGTTGCTATGGAACAATCGCCTGCGGAGATTCTGCGTAACACGAAGTCGATTGGACTACCGCTGAATGGCTTCGTGAAGGCAGGGCTCCTCCGCTTCCATGCCTTGAGACCGACTGCCCATGGGCTGGAGCTTCATCTCACAACGATCCATCAGCTCGTCGAGGAGTTCAAGCCGCGTGTTGTCGTGGTGGACGCCATTACGAGCTTCCTCGGCATGGGGCTGAGTGCCGAGGTCACGTCGATGATCGTTCGCCTGATGGACTTCCTCAAAAGCCGGCAGATTACGTTTTACATGACGAGCCTCACCGAGGGGGCGGAAACACTGGACCGGGCAGGCGCGAATATCTCGTCGCTCGTCGACACGTGGTTACTGCTGCGCAACGTCGAGGTCAACGCTTCGCGCGTGCGCACGCTTTCAATCGTCAAAAGTCGGGGCATGGCGCATTCGAGCGCTACGCATCGTTTCGCTATAACCAGTAAGGGCGCGGCGGTTGAAAGCGCACCTTAGGGGGCTTCATGACGAAAGCGAGAACTGCGAAGGCCGCGCCGCGGCAAGCGACTGTGCGCAAAGCTGCTGCGGCCAAGTACGATCTTTACTTATACGTCGCCGGCAACACCCAGAAGTCAGCGGTCGCGATCTCGAACCTCAAACGTATCTGCACCGAGCACATGGGCGGCGAATATCGCATCAAGGTGATCGATCTTCTCAAGAATCCGGCGCTGGCCCGCGGCGACCAGATTCTTGCTATCCCGACCCTCGTGCGCAGATTGCCTTCGCCGATGCGGAAAATCATCGGCGATCTGTCGGATACCAGCCGTGTGCTCGTCGGGCTCGACGTGAAGCCGCACGTCTGATTCACATGAGTGGCGCGCCTGCAGTGAAAAACAAGCAAAAGACGAAGACGTCGCGTGTCTCGCGCTCGCGCACTGCGCAACAGCGCTGGCCCTCCGAAGCGGAGCAGACGCTGGAAGCGCTTCGCTCCGGCCTCATCGATGCGCTGATCGTTCCGCACGGGCAGCACGAGGGCGTGTATGCGTTGAAGACATTCGATGAGCTTGCGCAGGCGAACACACAACTCACCGACGCTCAACAGCGCTTGCTGGTACTCATGAATGAGCGTGAGCGCATGATGCAGGACCTCCACGATGGCTGTATCCAGTCGATTTACGCGGTGGGTCTGAGCCTGGAAGACTGCCGCGAGCTCATTGCCCAGGACCCTGTGGAAGCCGCGCAGAAGGTTGCGCAAGCCGCCGCCAGCCTTAACCTCGTCATTCAGGAGCTGCGTCTTTTCATCTCCGGCGCAGCGCGGGATGCACAGGTCGATCTGCCGCGGGACATCGCCCGCGCGATCGATACGCTCGGTGCGCGCGGGGTTCGGTTCGACGTTGCAATCGGCAAAGCGCCGGCCGAAGCGTTGTCACAGGACCAGGCAGCCCAGTTGCTGCAGATTGCACGCGAGGCGCTGAGTAACGTCGTGCGGCATGCAAATGCGAAAGCGGCCCGCATCTCATTGCGTAAGCGCGGCGGCAAGGTGCGTCTCGAGGTGATCGACGACGGCAAAGGTTTTGACAAGGACGTCGAGCGACCGTCCGGACTGGGCCTCCACCACATCGCTGCCCGGGTGCAGAAGCTCGGCGGGCGTCTTCAGCTCAGCTCCAAGCCGCGGCAGGGCTGCCGGGTGCTCGTCGAACTGGCGGTGTGATGTCGGCGAAAAGCGCGCCCGGAAAGAAGATTCGCCTCCTTCTTGTCGACGATCACGAGGTGGTGCGCCTCGGGCTTCGCACCTTGTTCGAAAAATCGGGCGGTATCGACGTGGTGGGGGAGGCGGGGAGCGTGAAGGATGCGCTCGCGGAAGCGCGGCGCCTGCGCCCGCAGGTGGTCTTGATGGATCTGCGGCTTCCCGATGGCAGCGGAATCACCGCCTGCCGCGAGATTCTTTCCAAGGCGCCCGCGACACGCGTTCTTTTTCTGACGTCGTATTCCGATGATGACGCAGTGCGCGCGACCGTGCTGGCAGGCGCTGCCGGATACCTGCTGAAGGAAATCGGACAGCAGGCGCTTATCAACGGCATCGAGAGTGTCGCGGCGGGACACTCCATTCTCGACCCGAAGGTCACGCATAGCGTCATGAATCAACTGACCGAAGGCGCCCAGCCCGGCGCCGGCGGTGACGACGAGCTCTCACCACAGGAGCGTCGTGTCCTGACGCATGTCGTCGACGGTAAGACGAACAAGCAGATCGCGGCTACGCTGGGTTTGAGCGACAAGACGGTCAAGAACTATCTCAGCAACGCGTTCCAGAAGCTTCAGGTCACGCGCCGGTCACATGCGGCGGTCCTCTTCAGTCGTATGCCGAGCAAATCGCGCGATCCCGAGGCTTGAGGCCACCGCCGGACCGCGGGCAGTCTTGTTGTTTCAGAGCGCCAGTGCCCTTCCTCGATGCGTAGAAAATAATGTGTGGTCGTTACGCTTTATATGGTCCCCGCTCGCGTGCCCGGTCGCGAGCCGAGGCGGAGTATTTCGCCAGTCTCGACCGGTTCCCCGAGCGGTGGAACGTCGCGCCGACCGACACGATGCCCATCTGCCGGTTGATAGCGGGGATGCCTGAGCTCACGGCCGCTCGGTGGGGGCTGGTCACCCCCAAAGCGGCAGACATGAAAAGCGGGGCAAAGAAGATCAATGCACCCGGAGAAAAGATAACCGCCTGGTCCGACTACCGCCTGCCCTACAAGGCGAAGCAACGCTGCCTCGTTCCGGCGAGCGGCTTTTTCGAGTGGGAAGCGCGGCCTGATGGGAAGCAGCCGTTTTTTTTCACCGGACCCGAGGGCCGCCTGCTCGCCTATGCGGGCTTATGGGAAGAATGGCAGCAACCGGACGGCGGAACGCTGTTGTCCTACACAATCGTTACGACGGCGCCCAACGATTTCGTAAAGCGGTTCCATGATCGCATGCCGGTCGTGCTGGACGAAGCTGATTACGGCCGCTGGTTACGGGAAGACGATCCGCGCGATCTTATTAAGGCGTGCCATAACGAGGCGCTTCTCAACTATCCGGTCAGCCGTCAGGTCAACAGCGTCCGTAACGATGATGCTTCGCTTGTGGAGCCGCTGTCCGATTAAAGTCCTCAACCCGTGCGGTGGACCACGCGTCCGTGCTGTGCAGCGGCCCCATGCGCGGTATCTGCGCAGAAAGCCTGTTTGAATACCTCGTGCCAGACGCGCTCAAAGCTGGCGAGGCTGCCGCCCGATTCGATAAAAATCGTTCGTGCCTTCGCCATGGCTGAGTTTTCGAGCGCTTCGGAGGCGGCGTTAAGTGCGTTGGGAGAGGGTGAAATAGCGACAACGGCTCGTGCCTGCAGCGCCGCCTGAACGGCCCGATAGGACTCGGCTTGCGCATGGGCGGTTGCTTTGTCCGACTGCTCCATCAGCGCCTCGATCTCGTCGCTCAATGCCTCGACGCCCGCTGTTTCACATATGTACGCACTTGCGCCGGCCCTGAAGGCTCGGGTGCGCTGCTCCTCACTTCCGGCTGCCGTGTAAAAACAGACAGGAACGTGCGGATCGCTTCGTCGGATTTCGCGACAGAGGTGGATGCCAGACGAGCCCGGAACCCAGTAGTCCAGAACGTAAAGGTCATACGCGTGTGCTTCGAGACAGCGTTGTGTGTCGACGTTGTTGCTCGTGAAGACCGCGCGATACGCGCCGAGCGCAACATCGAGGCTGCAAGGCAGCTCCTGCTTCGGTTGGACGCATAAGATTGACCGTTCGTGCAGCGGCATTTTCATTCCGGCAGCAAGCGCGGCGGCAACACATGCCTCGCGAGTTTCATAGCTGCTCCTGGAATCCTGCATGTTGAAATCCTCCGCCGTGCACTCCCAACGCCATCCGCCCAAAACGTCCCGGTAAAAATCCCAGCTCGGGCCTCCGCCTTGATCCTCAGGGTTGGCAGCGTTGGCGTTCGTGCACGGGGTTGCGTCGCCGCCATGGCTCGTCTGAGCCTTCTGCCGCGGCCCGTATGGAGCCATCCTGGAAGCTTTCATGGGCGGATATCCGTCAGCGATAGTGGTCAAGTTTGAAAATTCAGCTTGGCCGATGCGTACGGAAGCAGGCACAAGTAATCGATCCGGCCGCAGTCGTTCACGGTGCAACGTTACATAGCCCCATGCCGGGTCGGTAGACCCGAACGGCTGCGCGCGATCAGGGCCGAATGTCACTACATGACGCGGGCGGTTTGCTTCATTCCCCGTGAATAGGCGACGCTATGATCGTTCATCGAGCACCATCCCGCGCAGCCTCAAGGCATTCGTTACCACCGACACCGAGCTCAGCGCCATGGCCGCGCCCGCGAACACCGGCGAGAGCAGAAGGCCGAAAAACGGATAAAGCACGCCGGCGGCAACGGGAATTCCGAAGGCGTTGTAGCCGAATGCGAAGAACAGGTTCTGACGAATGTTCCGCATGGTGGCCCGCGAGAGCGTCGCGGCGCGCGTAATACCGCGCAAGTCGCCTTTCACAAGGGTGACGCCCGCGCTTTCCATCGCGATATCGGTGCCGGTGCCCATCGCTATTCCGACATCGGCCTGCGCCAGTGCGGGGGCATCGTTGATACCGTCGCCGGCCATTGCCACCTTCCGTCCCTCGCTCTGCAGACGCTTGATATGCATGGCCTTGTCTTCCGGCATCACTTCGCCGATCGCCGTATCGATCCCGAGCTGGCGGGCGACCGCATCGGCTGTGCGCTGCGAATCGCCGGTGAGCATGACGACGCGGATGTGCGCGGCCTTCAATGCACGAATCGCTTCCGGCGTGCTGTCCTTGATCGGATCCGCGATGGCGGCAAGCGCGACGGCTTGCTCGTCCACTGCGAGGAATACAACTGTTTTCGCATCGGCGCGGAGCTCATCGGCGCGCGCGTCCCAACGTTGCACGTCGATGCCCCGCTGAGCGAGGAACGCCCGGCTGCCGACGAGGACTCGCTTTGCGCCCACTTCGGCTTCGACCCCGAGCCCGTTGTTTGCCTGGAAGTTCATCACGGTTGTGATCGCGATCGCTTCCGCCTTCGCAACTTCGAGGATCGCATATCCGATCGGATGCTCCGACGGGCGCTCTGCCGAGGCGAGAAGTGAAATCGCGTCGCGCCGATCGATCCCGTGCACTTCGAGGTCGGTCAGCGACGGGCGGCCGAGCGTCAGTGTGCCCGTCTTGTCCACAACGACGGTGTCGATGTCACGCATGCGCTCGATGGCTTCCGCATTCCGGAAGAGAATCCCTGCGCGTGCACCTTCGCCCATCGCTACCGTCATGGATATCGGCGTCGCGAGTCCGACCGCGCAGGGGCAGGCGATGATCAGCACGGCAACGGCGTTCAGAAGCGCATAAGTTCCCGCAGGCTCAGGGCCGAAGATCCACCACACCGCAGCGGTTGCGATTGCGATGGCGACCACGACCTCGACGAAGTACGCGGCGATCTTGTCCGCGAGGCGTTGGATCGGCGCGCGCGTGCGCTGGGCTTCCCCAACCATGTGAACGATGCGGGCGAGGAGCGTATCCGAGCCCACTCGCGTGGCGCGAATGATCAGCGTGCCGGTGCCGTTCACCGTGGCCGCGCTGACCTTGTCGCCGGCGCCTTTCGCCACCGGAACCGGCTCTCCGGTCAGCATCGACTCGTCGCTGCGGGTCGCGCCCTTGATCACCTCGCCGTCGACGGGCACCTTGTCGCCGGGTTTGATCCTGAGCTGGTCGTCGACCGCCACATCGTGGAGCGACACCTGTTCTTCTGAACCGTCATCGCGCACTCGCCATGCTGTGTTCGGCGCGAGGCGCAGCAATGCGCTGATAGCTTCGCCCGTGCGTCCCATGGCGCGGAGCTGGAGCAAGTCGCCGAGCAACACGAGCGTCGCGATCACCGCGGCCGCCTCGAAGTACGTGCCTACCGCGCCGTCATGCATCCGGAACTCGGCGGGGAAGAGGTGAGGTGCAAACACGGCGGCGAGGCTGAAGATGTACGCGAGGCCAATTCCCAGGCCGATGAGCGTGTACATGTTCGGCGCCTTGTGCGTGAGCGACAGCCAGAACTTGCGAAGGATCGGCCAGCCGACCCACAGCACCACCGGGCTCCCCAGCGCAAACTCGATCCAGCCGCGGGTTTGCGGCGCAAGGCCGAAGGGCTCGGCGAAACCAATCATCGGCGCCATCGCAAGGATCACCAGCGGGATCGAGAGCGCAGTGCCCAGCCAGAAGCGCCGTGTGAGATCCCGAAGCTCGGTGTCGTCCGCCTCACCGGTGCCCGCGATCGGCACCAGCGCCATTCCGCACAGCGGACAGTCGCCCGGGCTGTCCTGCACGATCTCGGGATGCATCGGACACGTGTATTGGGCACCGGCCGCGACCGGAGGCGCAATCGCCGCCTCTCGGGGCTTCAGAAAGCTCGCAGGATCCGCTTTGAATTTCGTCAGGCAGTGCGTACTGCAGAAGTAATACGTGACTCCGCCATGTTCATGCGCGCCGGCGGCAGAGGCCGGTTCGACTTTCATTCCGCAGACCGGATCGTTGTGCGCGGTGTTTGCCGCCGGAGCGGCCTGCGCGCCATGGCAGCACGCGTGCGTCGAGGGGCTCGGCGACGTCTTGGACTCCACGGGCTCGGCCTTTTGCGGCTCGTGCGCGTGGTTTTGTGCGGTGCCCGTCATGTTCATTGCCTTTCGCTTGTCATACAGATTGTCGGAGTCTACAGCCCATAGGTTGGGACGCAGCTGCCCGATCAGCGTGACGCACTACACACTTGCCTTCAGGTAAGTCTAACGAAGCGCGTCTCAGGCACCGGCGTTGCTCCGTATTCATCGCGCGTAAAGCAACCTGCGGATGAGCAAAATGTCTGTTCAATGCTGAGCGCAAGGTAGGGGAACGAGTGCCGCATCCTGCGGTTGGAACGGGGCTTGAAGAGGTCCTTATGAAACGCGTGGAAATCTATGCAGGCCGATCCGGAGGCTGGATTTACGAAGTATGGATAGCCGCGCGCGCGGTGGTGATCGGATGCTGCGCGACGCGTGAGGCCGCTGAGCAGCAGGCAAGTTTGGTTTGAACGTGCCGCTGCCCATCCCGCTTGACATCATCGAGCTCATCATCCCGGGCAGGGAAAGC
>JBKJPI010000309.1:0-2795 GCA_046595235.1 Burkholderiales bacterium
AGGGCACAATGCAGCACGACATCGAGATTGGCGTCATTTTGGATCAAAGCCGCCCGCACCCGCTTACTTCTCCAGCCCTTCAGGCCGGCCTGCCGCAGCCTTCATCCGCGTAATAACACGGTATGCTAACGCGTGCGCGTGAGGCACTTCACGATTCACGCTCCCTGCTTGGCAAGGGACAGGCTCCCGTCGTTCATGCTGCCCGGCAATTCTTAGCGGCACGTGGGAAAGTACACTTTCAGCGAGATTGCCGGCTTGCATCATATGCCGCATGATCATTACCTCCAGAATCGAAAAGGGGAAGAGATGGCTGAATCCAAGAAAGCTTCTCCGCTAAATCCACCCTTCGGCATGTGCTCGGTGCCCGCGCGAAGCCCCGGAATTCTCGGGCTCAATGACGCGGGCAACCCGGACCTACTTTCGCTATTGGGCAATACGCCGGGACCGCTGGGGTGGAACGATTTTGCCGACCCGACGTTGCGGGCGATCTTTGGCATGTCGGGCGTTAGCCTTGGGACGCCATTACGTCTCGCCGATGGGACACCCGTTTCGGCGGGGTCTACCGCGCAGATGCAGGCAGCCGGTGCCGCACCCAAAAAGATTACGCTGGCCATGCTCAAGGCCGCGGATAAGTCGAATACAGACGAATACTACAAAGGCATTCTCGACGCGATGAATGAGTACGCTGAAACGTACGAGGTCAACACGCCTTTGCGCATTGCGCACTTTCTTGCGCAGATCGGGCACGAAAGCGGGTTCAGGGTCATAGAAGAAAACGGCAGTTACAGTGCCAAGAGAATGCGCGAAGTGTTCGGCTGTAAAGGGGGCAGAAAAAATTACGATGCAGCCAAGGACGACTGCACGCTAGGCCAACTGCGTAGCAAATTGTGGACGGAGGAAACAACCTACACACACAAGCCGCAGGAACTGCTTTCATATGCATACGCGTCACGGTATGGAAACGGCGACGAAGTATCGGGCGACGGATATACGTATCGGGGCCGTGGGATGATTCAACTTACGTTCAAGGACAACTACGCCGCATTCACAAAGGCGCACAATAAGAAAAACCCGACAGACGTTCAAGACTTCGTCGCCAATCCTGATCTGCTCGTCACTTCCCAGAAGTATGGCGTCGCATCGGCCTTTTACTTCTGGTACGCCAAAGGTTTGAATGCGAAAGCGGACACTGACAAGGTCACCGACGTAACGATAGGTGTCAATGGCGGCACGAACGGTCTGGCCGACCGGGAAGCGCGACTCAACAATGTCAGAAGCGTCCTGGGTATCTAGCGCTTATGTCGTGTTGCGCGCGATAGCGTGCAGCATGCCGTTCGTGTGTCAGGCGGCGCAGACCCAGATTTCGCTTTGCATGCCACGCGAGCCAATCGTGTTCTCCTGTCAGATTGGCGCCAAGCTGGTCTCGCTATGCCGACCCTCCGAGGCGCGCAAAGAGCTAATCTACAAGTTTGGAACTCCCGAACAGCTCGACCTGATCTATCCGGACAGATCCACGGGCGGAAAAGGCACGTTCCGGGTGTCGAGCGCTCCACTCGTCGGCGGTGGCATAACGACGATAACGTTCCGGCGAGGTGCCTATGAGTATGGGGTCTACAGCAAAGTGGGACGCAGCGCCGAAGGGACGGCACCGGAGGACCGCGTTCCGGAATTCGAGGACGGCATCGTGATCTCCAAGAAGGGGAAGAGATTGAAACAGTTGATTTGTGATGACGGTGGGGCCGGCTTTCGAGAGAGCGTAGATTGGATCGGCCGCGGCAGCGACCGCCCCTGAACGTCGTCTAACCCCACAACGGAAAGCTTCGCGAGCGCGCGCACGTCACGCGTTGCGAGATTGATATACGCGAGGAAAACATATGAGCCGAAGTGGAGTTGTGACGATTACCGGGGACTTTACATTGTTGAAGTACGTCGCGACTCTGAGCCGCGGGGAGTTGGAAAGAACGGTTGGTTTCGACAAAGGGCGACTGCACAGCGGCTTCACTATCGTGGCACTGGCAGGAGACGAAGTGATCTCCCCCGAAGACTTTGAGTTGAAAGGATCAACGCGCTGGTCGGGCGGCATCATAAAGAGTCCGAGCCCAGAGGCCCAAGGCCAAGACATCAATGCGATCCTGGACGCTCGTGGCCAGGACGTTGCAACGCTAAAACAGCGTGTGGCTGAGTTTTTCGCGAGACGCGGTGGCAACACTCCAGCTAAAGTACTTCCTAACCTCCGGCATACACCCGGGTTGGAATATCCCGATGCTGAAGCGCTTGGCCCGGGCATCCGCAGCGGCGTTCCGCAGTTCAAGCTGATTAACGCACGTCGATTCGTGATCGTAAGAGACGAGAGCTAGGCGCTTGCGAGTATTCAGCTCAAGAGACGCCGATGCACAATGCCATTCTCTTCCTCGTTTTAATGTGGTGCGCCGGCTGTGCCACATTGGACACAACGAGAGTCGACGCGATGGCGCTGTATGGAACGCAGTGTGAAAAACAGGGCCACCAGACTCATACCGACGCGTGGCGCGCATGCATCCAGTCGGCGGATCTCAATGCAGCCATCGTGACGCAGCGCGCATATGATCAGAAGCTAATGCGGCGCCTGGATTGCATCGATCCTCGATTCGCGTGCTAGCCCGCTTCGCCATGAGCGACAAGGCGCGGCGGCCAAAGCCCGAGAGTGCCGCATGGCGTCGAGCGGAACTGGAAGAACAAATGAAACCGCCCGCAGGTTAGCGGGCGGCGATGCGTACGAAGCCCCAGCGCGTGCGGTCGAGGCATCCGCAGCGGAA
>JBKJPI010000391.1:0-7226 GCA_046595235.1 Burkholderiales bacterium
CGATCCACCCGTGCTCATACTGGATGAGCCGACGGACGGGCTCGATCCCAATCAGAAGCACGATGTGCGCGATCTGATCAGGAAGATGGGCGCCGAAAAGGCCATCGTCCTCACGACTCACATCCTAGAAGAAGTCGAAGCCGTGTGCTCGCGCGTGATCGTCATCGACCGCGGGCGCATCGTGGCGAACGGCACGCCGCAAGAGCTCAAGGCGCGCTCCGAGCTCGCAGGCGCCGTGCATGTGCGCGCGCGCGGGCTTCTCGCCGCGGCGCTCTCCGCGTGTCTCGCGCGGGCGCCCGGCGCGAAGCGCGTGGAAATTCTGAACGAAGCCGATGGCCATATCGAAGCGCGCGTCTACCCGCTTCAGCCGGGCAGCGCGACGCTTACCCGCAGCGTGGCCGAGATCGCGGCGCGCGAGGGCTGGCAGCTCGACGAGATCCACACCGAGGAAGGCCACCTCGACGACGTCTTCCGCGACATCACGCTGCCCGATACAGTGAAGGTAGCGGCATGAGCCGAGAGCACTTGCGGCGCCGAGTTCGCGCATTACGTGCGGCCCCGGATACGCGTTTCGTCAGCGATCGTGCACGGCCGGGCCGTTCGGGCGCGCTGCCCGCCTTTCCGGGTGCTCGCGAAACGGAGTATGCAGCGATGAAATGTGGCAAAGACTTGCTGTGCGATGCGCCGCTCGGTACCTGGCGGAATCGGCAGGATACTGGGAATGTGAGCGTTCAAAGGGGCCGTGACAGCAACGAGCGGAGCGCAGACTCCATGAATACGGTTTGGTATTTCCACGCAGTCCGCGCGAACAATCTGTTTGGGTTTGCCTGGCACTGGCAAAGACGTCGCACGGGCGGCGCTCTATCCCAGCAGAGCGCGGAAGCCCTCACGCATTTATGGAGGTGCCGTAATCCAGAGGCCAGTATCTCGCAAGGTAGTCGAGCACACCCCCATCGAAGTCATGTGCCCGATACAGCCATACCGGCTCGTCTTTGTTGAGGCGATTGATGCCCTCAGCGCGGACGCTCACGTGAAAGACCGGCAAATTCATTCTGTCGTACGCCTCTCGTTCGACTGCAGCTTCCGGCGCGTCTTCGAAGAACAGCCATTCGGACACGAACATGTCTTGTACGCGGTCGAGCTCGTGCGCGACGTCTTCGTCCATCGTCAGCGGCTTGTCGAGCTCCGGCAGCTTCGCTGAATAGAGAAGCCGCCAGCCGCCATACAGATCGCATCCCTGGGTGGCGTAGAAGCGCGAGGCCTTCGTCGAGAAGTACTCTTCGAGCTTGAAATAGGCGGAGTGATACTCGGAATCCCGCGCGCCGATCCACCAGCCGTATACGTTGCGGCCCTTTTCGAAATAAAAGAGCGCGCACAGGACACCCACGCCATAAGGCGCAAACGCAATGAACGATCTCGGAACTGTAGGCCCTTGGGCATGCATCGGAGTCCTCCCGGTGAATCATCGCCTCCACCGCGCGCGCAGCAGCTTCTCGGTGACACGCCCACTATGCGGCGGTTTGCGCGAGCGCAGGTTGATGCAGATCAATCCAGGCGATTTTCCGGTGCGGCGGATGATCTACACCACGAATGCCATCGACGGCGTACTTCGCGAAGGATGTGCTGTGAAGTACGCCTGGATGTGTGCACAACGAAAGGTGTTTCCGCTGCCGGCGATGTGCGATGCGCTCGCGGTGAGCGTGAGCGGGTATCGGGCGTGGAGGCGTGGCGGCGGCCCGACGCGCAATGCTTCGGCTTGCCGTACTTCTGGGTCAGTTCTCGCAACACTTCCTGCTGATCGTTCGGAGGCGTTCCCATGGTAATGGCCTGCAGAGCACCATCCATGAGCTTGACCCAAAGGCTAACCGCCTTGCATGATGCTTGGCACCAGCTCGTCTGGAAAAACCACGTCTCCAGATTCGCGATCCGGGACGGTGGTGTGGCGGACGACCCTGTGGCCGATTTCCAGCGTGCGCGATCTGCCCCTGCCCTGGGGCGGCTTCATCGGCATGGCAGTGCAGTTGCAAGAGGAGTCGAAAGCATGAATACGATTTCGGTTCAGGTGAGCCTGTACCCCTTCGGCAACCCCACGTAGGGCCAACTATTTCCACGGCACTCGAGGTTCCGGGTGAGGAAAGCTGATTCAGATCAAACGGCCACGGACCTGCTCGGAAAGGCGCCCTGTTTGATCTGTGTCAACGCCGCGAGATATCGCAGGTCCAGTATGTCCAATGCGCGGTCCTGCAGCTACGAGGGCCGCCGTCTTCACTTCAAATGGGGTAACGCCATGGCTACGCAGGAAGAACATGAAGTTGCGGTGAATTCGGGCAAGGCACTCGAAAAAGCACCGGCACGCGTGATGAGTCCGTTTGAGGACGTCGCACCTGACCCCAAGGTTTCTGTTGAAGCCGGCGAGGATCTGACGCTCGAGAGCGACCTCGTCCACGAAGATATCCAGCAGGGGGCGGACCAACCCATTCCAAAGCAGGAACAACTTAAGCGCGCCGTTCGGCAGCACCCACAGCGCGATCTTCCGCGGGTCGAGAGCATCGACGCACCGGAAGCACCGCCGCGCATTTAAAGCGCCGGACAGAGGAGCACACATGCAGCGCGACATCCCCAACGTAGGGGCGCCGGATCCCGAGCTCAAAAACTCCCCCATACTGGACGACGATGAGGAGGAGGAAACACTCGACGTCGAGCTCGAAACAGGCGCGTGCTATTTCAATGGCGCCTCCTATCCGATCGGTGAGTATGTCAGGAGCGGCGACGAGGTGCTCCGCTGTGTCAAGCACGGCGTATGGGTGCGCCAAGGAGAAATCGAGCCTTGAACAGGCCTCCATCGCTCGACGAAGGGCATCCGGAAGGTCAGGCGATCCGGATCGGCATCGCGCGCGCCAGGGATTGGTCGAAACGCAGAGGCCTCACCGATGCGGCCGGCGATTGACAATGACGAGTGAAGGAGAACGACATGTTCAAGAACATCCTGGTTCCACCCGACGGTCGGCGCTCTCGCGCAATGCTGCGAAACGTGCCGTAGCCCTCGCCAAGGGCACCGGCGGCGAGGTAACGGGGTTTCACCGCCGACGCGATCGTCAAGACGGCGAAGAAATACCGCTGCGACGTCATGGGCTCGCACGGGCGCAGCGGTGTGAGGAGACTGTTCCTCCGGCAGCGAGACGCTGAAAGTGCTCACCTCGACCAAACTCCCGGTCGTCGTCATCCATTAGTTAGCTGTGAATGGCAAATAGGCGCTCTCTGCGTTTTCTCATCGACGGTATCGTGATGCTGCATCGACCGCACGCGGCAGTTAGAGCGCTAACCCTGGCCGCGATACTCGCATTCGTGCCGTGGCCGCACAGCTATGCCCAGTCCGGGTCGACAATCGCCATCACGAAGCCGGCAGACGGTCAGACGGTGCACGACAACGAGGGTACAGTGCCGGTCGAAGTGATGTTGAAAGGCACCGGCAGGATCGTGACCCTGCTCGATGGCAAGCGCTACGGCGCGCCGCAGAGCAACACCTCGTTCGTACTGGGAAACGTCGATCGCGGCGAGCATACGCTGCAGGTGCAACTCGTCGATGCGGCGGGGAAAGCGCTCGCGTCGTCGGCACCGGTGCAGTTCTATCTCTGGCGCGCGTCGGCCCTGTTTCCTTCACGCAAGAAGTAGCTCACTGCAGTGATGCGGGCCGGCGCAAACGTTCCTGCGCAAGTGCCGCCGCCGTCACTCGCGCCGCAGCGTTCGATGGGATCCAATCCTGCCGGCCGCCGTGCCGGGAAATAGCCGAAGACGACGCCGATCGCCGTCGAGAAAACGAACGACAGCAGAATGATGGATGGGCTGAAGATGTAGGGCACCGGCATCGCCTCCGTTCGCAAGTGTTCGCCCGCATCAGACGAGCCCGACGCGGAAGTGGCTCACGCGCGCACGAGCCGGATCAGCGTGAGCTCCGGGCTTGTTCCCAGCCGCACGGGCGGTCCCCACGTACCCGTCCCGGCGCTCACGTATACTCGCATGCGCCCCTGCCGCGAGAGCCCGGCGACGTGGGGCGCGTGAACCAGATGGATGGCGAGCGTCCAGGGAAAGAACTGCCCGGCGTGCGTGTGCCCCGATAGCTGTAGGTCGAAGCCGGCGTGCTCAGCGAGCGGCGCAATCTTGGGATTATGCGCAAGCAGCAGCCGAAAGTCGGCCTGTTGGCTGTCGCCCGCCGCCAGATCGGGGCGCGGCCCCTGCCCGGGGCTCGCGAGCTGTACCGCCGGGTCGAGCACGCCGCCGACCAGCATACGTGCGTTACCCCGCACGATCGTCTCATGCGTATTCAGGAGCACGCGCAGACCCATCGCCCTGAAATGCGCAACCCATTGAGCTGCCCCGGAATAGCAGTCGTGGTTGCCGAGCACGAAGAACGCGCGCCCGCCCGTTGCGAGCCTCTCGAGCGGAGCAACGTGCCGCGCCAGGCGTTCGACGGTGCCGTCGACGATGTCGCCGGTGAGCGCGATGAGGTCCGGCGCGAGTTCTGTCGTGAGTTGCACCACGCGCTCGACATAGCGCACACCAATGCTAAGCCCGACGTGGAGGTCGCTGATTTGCGCGATGAGGAAGCCATCGAGGTCGGGGGCGAGATCTTGAATCGGGATGTCGACATACCTTACACGCGGGCCGCGCAGCGCGACGAGCGCACCGATAACCATTGCGACGGCCGAGCCGATGAAGACCAGCGGAATGCCGGCTCCAACGAGCATCGCGTGAGCCGCCGACAAGAATAAAGGCCACGCGGTAACGAGCAACAGCGCGTCGCGTGCCAGACTGAACACGACGAGGAAGCTGAGCCAGGCCATGCTGAGGTAGCTCAACCAGTGAAGCAGATCGTCGATCCAGCCTCCGCTGTCCCGGTCCTCAACCCAGTAGAGCACGGGCACGATCCAGATCAGGAGAAACGGAACCGCGAGCGCAAGACGCGGCCAGAGCCCGAACGTGAGCCGCCCGGCGAGGTAGGCATAGCCGACGCCGAGCACTGCGGTGACGACCACGACAAAAGGCTGCAGCAGTCTGCTCATTGCTTCTCCATGACGCGCTTCAACGCGATCTCGCGCACGCCGCCTGCAATGAGCGCGCTCACGTCGAAAAGGACGACCGGCAGCGCAAGACCGCCGGGCGATGCGAGGTAGCGCGGTGTCCAGACGGGGCCGAACTTCTCCTTGTACCGGCGCAACCCTCTGAAATTGTAAAAGTGCTCGCCGTGCTGGTAGAGCAGCGTGCCAAGCCGGTGCCAGAGCGGCGAGCCCGTCTGCGCTTCCAGGCCGGAAAGGGGCGCCATGCCGAAGTTGAACCAGCGAAAGCCCTGGCCTTTACCCCACAGCATGATCTCGGTGAAAAGAAAATCCATCGTGCCGTTCGGTGCATTCGGCAGATGCCGCATCAAGTCGACGGACAGCTCCTCCTTTTCCGCGCTGCGCCAGAGATTCGCGAAGGCGATGATGCCGCTCGCATCGCTCACGACGGCAACAGGAAAGCGCGCGAGATACTGCATATCGAACGAGGCATTGGAGAACCCTTTTTCATGCGTCGCCTTCTCGGCGAGCCACGCATCGGACACTCGCGCCAGGCCTTCCAGCAGTGCGGGAACGCGCTCAGGCGGCACGATTTCGAAAAGACAGCCCTTGCGCTGCACCCGTGCGCTCGCCTGCCGCAGACCGGCATGTGCGTGCGAATCGAGCTCGAAGCGCGCGAGGTCGACGCGCCCCTCTTCGCCAAGCTGGGTCAGGCTCAGGCCGAGCTCGAGATAGACCTGGCGGTTTTCATCGCGCACTTCGAAGAAGACCGCCCGCCCTCCATAGCGGTCGCACAGCTTGAGGAACTCCCACGCGAGCTCGCGGACCTCATCCAGCGGTCCAACCGGGTCTCCCATTGCGACCCAGGTCTCGTGCATTCGCCCGTACATCATGAACGCATTGCCACTTCGGCTGAAGAGCAACGCCTTGTCGCGGCGGAAAACGAGATTCGGATATGTCCACGGCGATCTTTCCACGAGAGGCCGGGCGCGTTCGATATCCGCGACCGTCGGACGGGTGGGAGCAGCACGCGCCGGCCGCAGGAGCTGATGCGCTGCAAACGCGACGGCGACACCGATTGCACCCACCATCGCGCGCAGCGCCCGCGGCGCCTCGGCGTTCAACGCGAATTGCCACCATAGCGCGCTCGAGTACTCCTCACGTTCGAACGCGAAAAGCGCAAGCCACGCCGTGCCCGCCAGTACGATCGCGATCGAGGCAATCCACCTCGGCGTGAGCGGCTCGGCAAGGAGCGACGATCGGCGATAGAAGCACCTGCGGCACGATGCGAGCGCGACCAGGAGCGCGGTGAGTACGATCGCTTCTTCGTAGTCGAAGCCTTTGACAAGCGACAACACGATCCCTCCCGCCAGAAACGCGAGCGTGAGCACGTACGCGGCATCGAGCCGGCGCTGGAGGCCGCGCGCGAGTAAAAGCAGGCCGACACCGGCAATGCTCGTGAAGAAATGCGACATCTCGATCAGCGGTAACGGCACAAAGCGGCTCAGCCACGCAAGACGACCCGTGGCAGCGGGCAAGGCCCCTAAGAAGAGCAGCATTGCCCCACCGAGGAAGATTGCGCCGGCGAACACATGGGGTACGGCGACGCTGACCCGTGAACCCAGACGTCGCATCACCTCATGCGTCCAGGCGCAGCGCCCACAGCGCGAGTGCGAAAAAGACGAGCACGACGGGCGGGCTCGGCGATCTCCAAAAGACGCCGGCCGGCGCCGGCTTAGGCGCTGCGAGGCTCGAGGCGGGGAGCATAACGCTGTGTGGCGGCGGGTGGATGTGCGGAGAACAGTGGTGGACGAAGGTTGAGGGGACGGATGTTCCTCCGTAAACGGTCACATCGCTTGATCCACATCAAGGCCGCTGCACTCATCTGCGGTGTACTCGGTACGGAAGCGGGGTGTTTGGACCGCAAACTGAAGCCAGGCGCGACGAAGCGGCACCTGGCGGTCCCGATGAAAGAGGCAACGTCATGTTGAGGAAGCGAAGCCTGCGCCGGACGACGGGCGCGCTGCTGGTAATAGCCGGTGGCATGCTCATGTGGCTCGCACCCGAGTCGATGTTCGGATCGTCGTCGATTGCGGGTGCGGCTCTGCTGCTCGCCGGCATCGTGCTCGAAGCACTCGGCATCGCGCTCGAGCATCGGGATCGGAACAGGGG
>JBKJPI010000370.1:0-5523 GCA_046595235.1 Burkholderiales bacterium
GGGCTCGGAAGGCGACCACCTTGAACCCTAGGTTCAAGAGTACAGACCTGACGGCACAGGCGGGGGATCCCGAAGTAAAACAAAAGCGGCGAGAGCCGCTTTTTGTTTTACGACTTCGGGATCCCCCGCCGGGCGGGAAACTTACGAACAGAGAGAAACCTAGGTTTCTCTCCATAACCTCTCTTCCTTCGGCTTCCTCGCGGTCGCCCCGCAGCCCTGAGCCATGGACTGCGCTCGTCGGGCACCGCGGAACTACATCAGCTTTTTGACGATGTAGTCCCACTCCGCGGGGTCGACGGGGGTGATCGACAGGCGGCTGCCGGGCTGCAGGAGGCGCATCTGCTCGAGCTTCTTGTGCGTGCGCATCGCCGCTAAAGACACGAGCGGCGTCTTCTTCACGAATTTGAACTCCACGTTGACCCACCGCGGCTCCTCACGCTTTGATTTCGGGTCGTAGTAGGGACTCTTCTTTTCGAACTGGGTCACATCCGGATGGGCCGGCGCGCTGACTTCGGCGATGCCTACGATTCCGGGCTCTTCGCAGTTCGAGTGGTAGTAGAACGCGCGGTCACCGACCTTCATCTGGTCGCGCATGAAATTGCGCGCCTGGTAGTTGCGAACGCCACCCCACGAGGTCTTCTTGTCTTTCGCAAGTTGATCGATGCCGTAGGTCGTCGGTTCCGATTTAATGAGCCAGTAGCGCATGCTAACCGCCGAGGTGTTGTTCGAAGAACGCGACCGACAGCTCGAGCGCGCGATCGGCTTCGGGTTTGCTGTAAGTGCGCCCGCCGTGGCGTGCGAACGCGTGATCGGCGCCAAGGTATTTGTGGATCGTCACCAATGGGTTCGGCGCGAGCCGACGCTCGAGGAGCTCGTTCACTTCTGCCTGGACCCAGCGATCTTTCATCGCCATGTGCAGCATGAAAGGCCGGTGAAGGTTCGGCGCTTCCCTGATGTTGTGCTCGATGTAGGTGCCGTAATATGCGACCGCGCAGTCGATGTCGGTGCGACAGCACATGAGGTAGCAGAGCTTGCCGCCGAGGCAATAGCCCACCGCGCCGACCTTTCCGTTGCACTCGGGCCGGGACTCCAGAAATTTCCACGTGTCGACCATGTCCTGCACACCGAGGTCGTAGTCGAAATCGTAATAAAGATCGAACGCCTTCTTCACGTCCTCTAGATTGCGATCCGAGAGCTCGACGCCTGGCTCCTGACGCCAGAAAAGATCGGGGACGAGACAAATGAAGCCTGCTTCTGCAAACTCTTTCGCGTGCGCGCGCATGGTGTCGTTCACACCCCAGATCTCCATGATCGCGATCACTGCGCCGGCGGCTTTGCCGGCGGGGTACGCGATGTGCGCGCTCATCACCCCGTCGCGCAGCGGGACTTCTATGTTTTCGGTTCTCACGTCAGCCCTGTCCCTTGAGGCCCGCGGCCTTGATCACTTTCCCGGTCTTGGTCCATTCGTCGCGAAGCACCTTGGCGAATTCTTCCGGCGAAGAGCCCAGCACTTCCACCCCCTGACGCAGCAGGTTTTCACTGACCGCAGGGGTGCCGAGCACCTTGATCGTAGCCCCGTGCACGCGGGTGACAATCGCACGCGGAGTCTTCGGCGGCGCAAGAATCCCGTACCAACCCGCAGTCTGGAAGTCCACGCCGCCTTCGCGGACCGTCGGCATCTCCGGCAACAGCGGTGAACGCTTCGCCCCCGCGACCGCAAGTGCTTTCAGCTTGCCGGATTTGACGTGCGGCAGCGCCGGAGGAAGCCCGTTGAACATGAGATCGACTTCGTTCGACAGGAGCGCAGTCATCCCCGGACCTGCGCCTTTGTAAGGCACGTGAACGATGTTCACACCCGCGGAAAGCTTGAGGAGCTCGCCCGCGAGATGGATACCCGTGCCATTGCCGCCGGAGGCGTAGTTGAGCTTCCCCGGCTGTGCCCTGGCGAGCGTTACGAGCTCTTTGACCGAGCTCACCGGCAGGCTGGGGCGCACCATCAGTACATACTGCCCCTGTGCGACGAGCGAGATGGGCGCGAAATCCCTGGTCGCGTCGTACGGCTGCTTCGCTGCGAGCTGGGGTGCGATCGCGAGCGGACCTGAAAAACCGAACATGAGCGTATAGCCGTCGGGCGACCCGTTCGCAACCGTTTCCGCGCCGATCATTCCCGCGGCACCGGCGCGATTGTCGACCACGACCTGCTGGCCGAGGACCTCGGTCAAGCCTTGCGTCACGACGCGCGCGATCACATCGACGGGACCGCCGGCCGAAGACGGCGCGATCATGCGAATGGGCCTCGTCGGGTAGTTTGTCTCCGCCGCGCCCTGCGCGGCCGCAAGCGACGTGACACCTGCGACTATCAGGGAAGCCATCCCTGTGCGAAGCGCATGCATACAGAGTTCTCCGGGTGATTCGCGCGTAGCCGGCCGTTCGAGACGCGGGTCACGCGAGAGGCGTGGAGTATACAATCGGCCCGCATTTTCCGGCGGACGCACCGGCTCTCACCTCAGGCGAAAACGAATGCTCGATTGGTGGTGGGCGTATCTCGCGCTCGGCGCTTTCGTGGGTTTCTTCAGCGGACTGCTCGGAATCGGCGGCGGCTCCGCGATGGTGCCGGTGCTCGCATTCGTCTTCGCGGCGAAAGGCTTTGCGTCGGAGCACGTGGTGCATCTGGCACTCGGCACAGGCATCAGTACGATGCTCTTCACCTCGGCGGTCAGCGTGCGAAGCCACCACGTGCGAAGTGCCGTGAACTGGCGCGTCCTGCGCAGGATCACAGCAGGGGTCCTGGTGGGTACGTTCGGCGGTGCACTGCTTGCGGGCAAACTCGACGTGCGGCTTCTCAGCATCGCGTTCACGCTGCTCATCTTCTATTTCGCAACGCAGATGATCAGAACTCAGGTTCCGCAACCTTCGGGCACCTTGCCCGCTGGGGGCGTGATGACCTTGTTCGGACTTTTCGTGGGTTTTATTTCGAGCTTGTCGGCAACCGGCGGCGCGTCGCTCGTCGTGCCTTTCCTCGTGAGGCGCAACATCCCCGTTCACGAAGCGATCGGCACCGCGGCAGCCGTCGGTTGGCCCATCGCCGCCGCGGGCGCCGCGGGTTATGTCATTGGCGGCCTCAACACGCCGGGAATGCCGCAGTACAGCTTCGGCTACGTCTATCTTCCCGCCCTCGTGGGCGTGGTGCTCGCGAGCATGCTCGTTGCGCCGATCGGCGCGTCGATCGCACATCGCACGCCTGGTAAAACACTGAAGAAAGTATTCGCGATAGTGCTCTTCACGCTGGCAACCACCCTGCTCATCAAATTCATATAACGATCACACGATCTTCGTATCTTGGAGCTTCTTGATTTGCGCAGCATCGATGCCGAGCAGGTCGCGAAGAATTTCTTCCGTGTGCTCCCCAAGCGTAGGCGGCGGCAGCTTATGCTCGATCGGCGTCTCGGAAAAGCGCATCGGACTTGCAACGAGCGGGACCTTGCCTGCCGTGGAGTGCTCGAGCTCGATTTTGACGCCGCGCGCCACCACCTGCGGCTCCTCGAACACCTGAGCGATGTTGTTGATGGGGCCATTGGCCACGCCCGCGGCTTCGAGTGAATCGACCCAGTCGCGCGTGGTCCGTTTTGCGAACACCTCCGACAGGAGATTCGTCAGCGCCTCACGATTCTCGACCCGCTTTCCGTTGGTCGCGAACCGCGCATCTGTCGAAAGCTCCGGGCACCGTGCGACTTCACAGAACTTCCTGAAAAGGTTGTCGTTGCCGCACGCAAGGATGATGTCGCCGTCGGACGTGCGGAACGTCTGATACGGAACGATGTTGGGGTGCGCGTTGCCGATCCGGCCCGGCACTTCTCCGGTTGCAAGATAGTTCATGGCCTGGTTCGCGAGAAAGGCAACCTGCGTATCGAGCAGCGCCAGATCGAGATGCTGCCCGATGCCCGTCTCGGCCCGGTGTGCGATCGCCGCACACACCGCGATGCTCGCATACATGCCCGTCATCATGTCGACGACGGGCACCCCCACGCGCTGCGGTCCGCCCCCCGGCAGATCGTCCTTTTCTCCGGTGACGCTCATGAGCCCGCCCATGCCCTGGATCATGAAGTCGTAACCCGGACGTTCCCGATAAGGCCCGGTGTGCCCGAAGCCCGTGACCGAACAATAAATGAGCCGCGGATTGATCTTGCGCAGATCCTCATACCCCAGCCCGTAGCGAGGCAGGTCGCCAAACTTGTAGTTCTCGAGCAGCACGTCGCAGCGCGCGGCGAGGTCGCGCACGATTTGCTGACCCTCGGGCTTCGACATATCGACGGTAATCGATTTCTTGCCGCGATTGGCCGACGCGAAATACGCGCTCTCGCTGGTGTCATTGCCGTCACGACCTTTCAGCCACGGCGGGCCGAACGCGCGCGAGTCATCGCCTTTGCCAGGGCGCTCGACCTTGATTACTTCGGCGCCGAGATCTGCGAGGTTCTGCCCGGCCCATGGCGCTGCGAGCACGCGGGAGAGATCGAGCACACGAATGTGTGAAAGCGGACCAGGCATTTGAAAAACCCTTAAAAAGACAAATTGACCGCAGAGGACGCGAAGGACGCCGAGTCAACGCCCGAGAAACACCGGCTTACGTTTGTTCATGAAAGCGTCGAGACCGATGCGGTAATCCTCGGTTGCGAAGTATTCGAAGTTGGCCTCGATCTCTGCGTCGCTCAGCGGAGAAGGCTTCGGTGAGAGTCTCCGCACGAAATCTTTATGCCAGCGCGCGACGAGCGGCGCGCCGTCGGCGATACGCCGGGCAGTCTCATACGACTCGCGATCCAGCTTGTCGTCGGACACCACGCGCGTAATCAGCTTTTTCGCGAACGCTTCGTCGGCGTTCCACACCCGGCCTTCGAGCAGAATCTCGAGCGCGACCGCACGGCCTACGAGTGGCAGCAGCGCCGCAAGCTCGTCGTAGGCAATCGGAAATCCGAGTCGGTTGATCGGAACGCCGAAGCGTGCAGACGCCCCGGCGATTCTGAGATCGCACTGACATGCGATTTCAAGACCACCGCCGACGCACGGCCCCTGGATCATCGCGACGGTCGGATGCCGGCACTCACCGATGGCCCGCAGCGCGCCGGAGACGTGTTCCTGGTGATACGTGCGGCCCTGCTCCGCGCTGTTCCGAACGTGCGCGAACTCACCGATATCTGCACCTGCAGCAAATGCTTCCAGTCCTGCCCCTCGCACTACGATACAGCGCACCGCGTCGTCCGCGGAAAGCGTATCCATGACGCGCTTCAACGCCTGCCACATTGCGAGCGTCAGGGCGTTGAGCTTTCCGGGGTTATGGAGCGTAACCGTGGCGAGATCGCCGTCACGCATGACGAGAACGTCGGGAGGCATTCGGGAGTGCGCCATTGTAAGCGAACGCGCGTTACCCGCGCGGGGCGGCAGCGATGAATACGATGGCCGCAACGCCGGCGCCCACGCCGATCAACAAATTACGCCGGCTGACGTAATACGCCGCGAGCGCAATTGCGC
>JBKJPI010000426.1:0-3823 GCA_046595235.1 Burkholderiales bacterium
CTTCGCAGCCGGCTGTTGCTACGCTGGTCTCTCCAGATACTCTGATGCGATGGCATCGGCGCCGCGCAGTAGTGGGACTTCGCAAGCGCCGTGGCGCGGGACGACCAGGCGTCATGCGCGAGATCGCGCAGCTGATTGTTCGGATGGCGCAGGAGAACCGGGCTGGGGTTATACCCGAATGCAAGGTGCTCTCGCGAACCTCGCTCATCGGGTCGGCCGCGGAACAATAGCTAACGTGCTGAAGCGCAATGGCATAGACCCTGCGCCGCCGAGTTTCCGGACATTACGATCTCGGTCGTCACGACGCGCACCGCGCTTCATGAGCTGCTGCACGTCGTCACGCTGAACGTATGAACCGAGCACTTCACGCAAACCAAGGTTGCGCGCAAGTAGCGCCGACGCCACGATGAATTCGGCGCCGAACTTCGCTTCGACCTGTCCGGGGCTGGTGATGCCTGAGTATCGTGGAGTGCATTCTCGATACCGAAGCCTCGATGCTCTCGACATCCTCTGGATCGATCCGATGCTCCTTGGCAAGATCGATGGCCGCGTCGATGATGCGGTGCGCGCAATAGCACCGGCATAGCGCTTGATGGTTTGCCTGCGCAGCCGGGAGCCAAGCCGTGAAACGAAGCTTCTCTGGGACGGGAACTGCCGTGTGACCGCCTTTCCGGCTCCCCCCGCCCTTCCGGCGCCGCCGTCCACACGGCACAATGTGACTCCGCCCTATCCTCTCCCGCAACAGCACAATGTCCGAAGAACTCTGTTTTCTTACCGTCGCCGGGGCTTCGCGCCTCATCCGCGATCGCAAACTCTCGCCTGTCGAGCTGACACGCGCTTATCTCGCACGCATCGAAGCAATAAATCCGCAGCTCGACGCATTCATCACGCTCACGGGTGATCTCGCGCTAGAGCAAGCGCGCGCGGCCGAGAAGGAGATTGCAGCGGGTCACCATAAAGGTCCGATGCACGGCGTGCCCTTCGGCTTGAAAGACATGTTCGAGACGAAAGGAATACTCACCACCGCGTGCTCGCGCATTCTCGAGCATCATGTACCTACGCAGGACGCGGAAAGCACCGCGCGCCTGTATGCGGCCGGCGGCATTCTGCTCGGCAAACTGACAACGCACGAGTTCGCGCACGGGGGTCCCTCGTTCGATCTCCCATGGCCCCCTGCGCGGAGTCCTTGGAATACCAGACACTTCACGGGTGGCTCGAGCAGCGGCTCGGCCGCCGCCGTCGCGGCAGGCCTGATGCCGGCAGCGCTCGGCACCGACACCGGTGGATCGATCCGGAGTCCTTCATGGCTATGCGGCACGGTTGGGCTCAAGCCGACATTTGGCCGCGTAAGCCGCGTCGGGGTCATCCCGTTTTCGGAAAGCTGCGATCACGCCGGCCCGATCACTTGGACCGTAGAAGATGCGGCGATCCTCCTCGATATCCTCTCAGGCTACGACGAGCGCGACCGCGGAAGTGCGCAACGTGAGCCGCCGCGCGCGCGTATCGCCGGAGGCATCAAAGGCCTGCGCATCGGGTTCCTCAGGCACTTTTCCGAAGAGGACGTGAAGGTCAACAGTGAGCTGCGTGAAGCAACCGATGCGGCGCTGCGTGTGCTCGGGGACCTCGGCGCAGAGGTCGAAGACGTGCGCCTGCGTTCGCTGCACGATTACTACGCCGTGCGTGTCATGCTGACCGAGTCTGAACAGTTCTCACTGCACCTCAGGAATCTCCAGCAACGTCCCGGCGACTACGGCGAGCATTTCCTCGGACGCTGCCTGCCGGCGTGTCTCTTCACAGCCTCGAACTACTTGAGTGCTCAGCGTGAACGGCGTCGTATGCTAGTGGAGATGCAGTCGGTCTACGACAAGTACGATGCGCTGATCACCGTTGGCGCCGGACCTGCGCCCCATCTGGACGATCACAAGAAGATTGGCGCCACCGAATGGTGGCTGAAACCGGGAATGGGTGCGCTCGCTAGCGTCACAGGTGCGCCGGCGCTCGCTCTCTGCTGTGGTTTCAGCAAGAGCGGACTGCCGCTGGGGTTTCAGATTATCGGAAGCCCATGGGAGGAAGCGATCGTGCTGCGGATCGGTCACACATATGAAGAAACGACGCAGTGGCGGCGCCGGCCGTCGCTTACACTGGATGCGAAGGTGGAGCACCAGGCGCCGCCGGATCATGGCGCCCCGCCGATAGTCGACGAGAAATTCCGACAGGTCGCTGCGGTCGCAGCTGAGCGCGCCGCGTTGAGGCTTACGGACCATCAGTTTGCTGTGCTGCTTGAACAAACGCCGTCGGCGCTCGCGCTCGCTGCACGCCTGCCGCGCGATCACAGCGGCGCGGACGAGATGGCGAGCGCGTTCAGACTTTTGTGACTGAATGGAGTTTGCAGCATGAATAAGTTGACGTGGTTGGAGCGGTTATTGGCATTGCGAGACAGCAAGCGGGCTCTTCGATCGGAACGCGCTCTGAGAACCATGCTCCACGCGATGCTGGCACTCGTGAGTGCGATGACATCCGCCTTTGCATGGTCTGCGGAGGCGTGGCGCCCTACCAAGGCAGTCGAATTCATCGTCGGTGTAGCGTCAGGCGCCGCGCTCGACACCTCTGCACGCACGGCGCAGCGCATCTTTCAGGAACGAAAACGCATACCGCAGCCTATCAACGTGGTGAACCGCCCGGGCAGCGGGAGCGCGATCGCGTGGAATTACCTCAACACACACCCAGGCGACGGACATTACCTGTCTCTCACCACCAACTCGCTTGTGACCAACGCAATCACCGGCGCAAATCCGCTCACCTATACCGAGGTCACGCCAATCGCTCAGCTCTCGCGCGAGTTCATCGTGTTCATCGTGACAGCTGACTCGCCGATGAAGACCGGGCGCGATCTGCTGGAGCGGCTGAAGAAGGATCCCGGGTCGGTGAGCTTCGGCCTCGCCACGAGTCTCGGCAACCCGAACCACATTGCCATCGCGCATGTGGCCCGCGCCGCTGGCGCTGATGTGCGCAAGCTCAGGGTAGTGGTGTTCAACGCGTCGCCCCAGGCGATGACAGCAGTGCTGGGCGGTCACATCGATGTAATGGTGTCGAGTCTCTCGACGCCGATGGCGAACCTCGACGCAGGCAAGCTTCGCACGCTCGGAGTATCGGCGCCGGCGCGGCTGCCCGGTCCCTACGCAAGCGCCCCGACGTGGAAGGAGCTTGGCGTGAATTCGGTGTCGCAGTTCTGGCGCGGAGTCATAGGGCCCCGAGGGCTGCCGCCCGCGCAGGTCGAGTACTGGGAAGGCGAGCTCGCGTGGCTGGCTGCGACGGACGAATGGAAGAGCTACCTCGCACGCGACCTGCTCGTCGGCGACTATCAGAACGCGCGCGACTCGGCCAAGTTCCTCCAGAACGAGTACGCCGAATACAAGGCGATTCTCACCGAGCTGGGGCTGGTGAAGTAATCGGGGATCAAAAAGCACTGGACCAGCAGGGCATGGAGGCTACCGCTGGCACGCCTGAGGAATTCAGCCGCAGCTGCGTGCAGACTAAGAGCGATACGCGAAGCTCATCCGGAAGCCATGCAAGATCGACTGACGTTCAGACCGGCACAGGCTCCGGCGCGCGATGCGCCTCTTTCCAAGCACGCGGCGAACACGACGCGCGACATTTGCCTCATACGCCCACGACCGCTTCGCGCTTCGCGTACGGGCTGTTCTCGCCGTAGCGATTCGCGAAATTGGCCGCGAGCGGACGCCCATTCGGAACGTAAAGCCAGATCCTTAGCAGGTGCCGCTTGCGCGCGGCGTCGTCGTGGTCGATGAAATCGGTGCGCGAG
>JBKJPI010000454.1:0-13274 GCA_046595235.1 Burkholderiales bacterium
GGAAAATCATTGATAGCGAAATGAGCGAAAGCCACGTGCTCTACAGCCGCTACCGCTCGACCGCGCTCTCATTGATGATCATGGGCAACATCCCGCTCGCGCTGATCGGCAGCGTGATCGCGCTCGCGCTTGCCCGCGAGCCGCTGTCGATCGCGGCGCTGGTGGGCTTCATCACGCTCGCCGGCATCAGCACCCGCAACGGGATCCTCAAGGTGAGCCACTACATCAACCTGTGCGTGTCCGAAGGCGAGACCTTCGGGCGAAAAATGATCGTGCGCGGCTCGCTCGAGCGCCTGACGCCGGTGCTCATGACCGCGCTCGTCGCGGCTTTCGCGCTGATGCCGCTGCTGCTCGCGGCCGACGCGCCTGGCAAGGAAATCCTGCATCCCGTCGCGGTCGTCATTTTCGGCGGCCTCGTGAGCTCGACCCTCCTCGATACGATCATCACGCCCGTGATGTTCTATCGCTGGGGCAAAGCGCCTCTCGCGCGGATACTCGCGCTGCGCGAGCACGGGAGCTTTTAACTTTCATTCCCGGACAAAGGAGCTTTACATGGGACTCACACGCTCGTTCTTCGCCATCGCAGCCATTGCACTGGCATCGTTTGCGCAGGCGCACGAGGGCGCACGCACCGGACCTAACGGGGGCGAAGTGCGCGATGCAGGCAAATACCATCTAGAGCTCACGGTGAAAGACACGTTACTCCCGTGGATCTCTCCGCCGATGCGAAGAGCTGGGACTTCAAGCTCGTGCTGGATACGCATAGCCAGGAGCTGAACGACGACCTGACGAAGTCGGCAGTGCTGCTCGACCCTTCCGCCCACTCGTACCCGGCGGTCGCGTGGGAGGGCGCAGGACCCAGTGGGCCCCATCGCGAGGGCGTGCTGCGCTTCAAACCGATCGTCCCGCGCCCGGCGAGGGGGCGAGCTGCGGCTTCAACGTACGGGCGAAACGATGCCGCGATCCTTCCGCTGGCCGCTGCAGTAACTCACCTTGACCTGCGTGCGGCACATACGTTTAGCGTCATGACTATATGACGAGGCGTCCTGCGCGATAATTCACCATCTGCTGAGGGCGCGCTGACGACATGCCCACAAGTCGTACTCGCACTGCATAGGATTTGAAAATGGCGAGATTCAACACCGGTACGGTCACGGCGGCGTTGCTGCTGTTCATCCTGTCCACGGGCTCTGCGCTTGCGGCAGAGACGGGCCAGGTCGCGCGCGTAAACGGAATCGAGGTGTTCTACGGCGTGATACCGGCCGAGATCTGCGTAGACATCCCGCCGACCATGCCGAGCGCAAGATGCATGGCGGCGTGCCGCGCGGCAGCGGACTACATCATCTGATCGTGTCGCTGTTCGACGTTAAGACCGGTCAGCGCATCGAGAATGCCAAGGTGAGCGCACGTATGGGCGAGCCCGGCCTTACACCGCAGAGCAAGGACCTGGAACTCATGCAGTTTGCAGGAACCGTCACCTACGGGAATTTTTTTACGATGACCAGTCCTGGCCCCTATCGGCTCGAAGTAGGCGTCAGCCGTCACGGCGACGTGAAGCCAGCGCAGGCCGTTTTCGAATATCGCCATCCGCGCCGATAACGCTAACGGAGAGTCAGCATGGATCACAGCCAGCATCAAAAGCCGGATACGGCCAACGCAAAGATCTTCAGGGCGAAGTGGGTCTTGCTCGCGTTCATCGCCATTGCGGCCTATTTCCTCATCACAGAGCACCGGGCGCACCTGTCGGGACTGCTTTACTACCCCCCGTTCCTGCTGCTGCTCGCCTGCCCGCTCATGCACCTGTTCATGCATGGCGGTCATGGTGACCACAGCTCCGGCGGTGCCCACAATCACACCCCACAAGAAAAAGGAGTCAGCAAATGAACGACTCCCTGTCGGCCTATGATCGCTGGTCATCATCAATTCGCTGGTATTCATCATTTTCGCGTTCAGCTTTGCCAAGCCGCAGAGAGCAGCCGTGACTGGCGCTCGTTCGGGGCGTGTTCAGCATTCATCATTGCGCTGTTTACCGAGATGTATGGCTTTCCGCTCACCGTCTATCTGCTCTCCGGGTGGCTCGGCAGCCGATGCCCCGGAATCGACTTCATGAGCCATGACGCGGGCTATCTGCGCGAAGTGATATTCGGCTGGCGCTCCAATTCCCATTTCGGACCCTTCCACATCATCAGCAGCATTCTCGTCTTCGGCGGCTTCGTGCTGCTGGCAAAGGCCTGGACCGTCCTGTATCAAGCGCAGACGAACCACCGCCTTGCCACGGGTGGTCTCTATGCGCGCATCCGACACCCGCAATACGTCGGGTTCGTCGCGATTCTGCTCGACTTCCTGTTCCAGTGGCCGACGATCCTCACGCTGCTCATGTTTCCCGTGCTCGTGTTCATGTACGCGCGCCTGGCTATCGTCGAAGAACGCAAGATGATGAAGCAGTTCGGGGACGAATACACACGCTATGCCGCGCGCACGCCACGCTTCATTCCGAAGCGGGGCGCGGCGCAAGTGGGCAGCAAGAAAATAGCCTCTTGAGTGGCATGCAGAGGATGAACAATGAACAGAGCAGGCCGACGAAGGCTACGACTTGGCGTTTGCAGCCGTCCGGAATGGTGCTCGTCATCTGCGGCCTGTGGCTCGTTGCGCTGGGCCTGTACTTCGTGTTCCTGCGCCCCGCCTTGCTGCCCGAAGATCCGCTCTACATAGGAAGCTCGCTCGAGACGCTCCGGTCTGCCGCGCCCGGCCTGGAGCGTTGGCTCGACCATGTGTTCAACGTGATGGGTGGCTTCATGGTTACCTATAAGCTACTGTTTTAGTGGAGGCGGGGGTCGGAATCGAACCGGCGTACACGGCTTTGCAGGCCGCTGCATAACCACTCTGCCACCCCGCCGTTGCAACGAAAAGGGGAAACGACCTTGCATCGTTTCCCCGGGGAAATCTGGAGCGGGAGAAGAGTCTCGAACTCTCGACCTCAACCTTGGCAAGGTTGCGCTCTACCAACTGAGCTACTCCCGCATTTGAAGCCGGTGGATTATACGCGGAGCGCGTGGCCCGGGCAACCGATCGGCATTGTCGGCCTGCTCACGCAACGGCCCCACGGCGAAAGCAAGGCGCTTAAAGTTTCCGCGCGTGCGGCAGCGCGAGCTTGAGGTACCACCCCATCGAAATAAGCGTCATGACCGCCGCAAGATAGATGAGCCATGTACCCCACTGCTCAGGATCGAAAAAACCGACGCGATCCTGGTAAAGAAGCATCGGAATCGCGACCATCTGCGACACCGTCTTAATCTTTCCGAGCACGGAGACCGCGACGCTCCTGCCCTGCCCGATCTGCGCCATCCATTCCCGAAGCGCGGAGATCGTGATCTCACGTCCGATAATGACGAGCGCAATAATCGCGTCCACACGGGCGAGCTGAACCAGAATGATGAGCGCTGCGGCGACCATCAGCTTGTCCGCCACGGGGTCGAGGAACGCGCCGAACGCCGATGTCTGGTTAAGCTTTCGCGCAAGCCAGCCGTCGAGCCAGTCGGTGATCGCAGCGGCGGTGAAGATAACGGTTGCGACGAGATTCTGGTTCGGCACGGAGACCCAGCTCTTCTCGAAATAGAAAATTCCGACGAAGAGCGGGATGAGCACGATACGCAGCCACGTCAGCAGATTCGGCAGGTTCAAAGGCATCAGTGCAATTCCTGATAGATCTTTTCAGCGAGCATGCGGCTGATGCCGTCGACCTGTGAAAGGTCGTCGACGCTCGCTGCGAGGAGGCCGCGTAAGCCCCCGAAGCGCGTCAGCAGGCGCTGCCTGCGTTTCGCGCCGATGCCGGAGATTGCTTCGAGGGGCGACGTATTACGCGATTTTGCCCGCCTTGCGCGGTGCCCCGCAATGGCGAAGCGATGGGCTTCATCGCGGATCGTCTGCACGAGGTGCAAGGCCGGATGGTCGGCACCCAGGATGAGCGGCTCGGCGCGTCCGGGAATGAGCAGTTGCTCGAGGCCCGCCTTTCTCTCCGCACCTTTTGCGACCGCGACCAGCGGCACGTCATTCAGGCCGAGCTCAGAGAACACTTCGACGCCGATGCCAAGCTGGCCTTTGCCGCCGTCAAGGAGCACGAGATCGGGCCGCCTGCCCTCGCCCGCCACTATCTTCCGGTATCGACGCGTGAGTACTTCACGCATGGCACCGTAATCGTCACCCGGCTCGACGGTTTTGATGTTGAAGCGCCGATAGTCGCTTTTCTGCATTGCCGATTTGTCATAGACGACGCACGAGGCTACCGTCGCTTCGCCCATTGTGTGACTCACGTCGAAGCACTCGATGCGCTGAAGCGACTCGCCGAGCTCGAGCGCCTGCTGAAGGGCGGCCAGCCGCGTCTCCTGCGTCGACTGAAGGCTAACCGCCTGCTCCGCCCCGAATTTCGCGTTCTTCGAAGCCATCTCGAGCCACGCGCGCCGGGAAGCCGTCGGATTCAGGTTGACCTGGACTTTACGACCCGCCTGCACCGTAAATGCCTCTTCCAGCGCCGCCGCATCGAAACGGCCGCCGACGATGATCTGCCGCGGGATACCGTGTCGCAGGTAGTGCTGCGTGAGGAATGCTTCGAGCACTTCGTCCTCGGTGAACTCCTCGGCATTGCGTGGGAAGAAATTCTTGTCGCCGAGATGGTGGCCGCCGCGGATCATCACGAGATTGACGCACGTCACACCGGACACCCGCGCGCACGCCACGACATCCGCGTCGCGGCCGGATTCGTCCGAGACGAACTGTTTTTCGCGCACGCGGCGTAAGGCAGTGATCTGATCGCGAACGAGCGCCGCTTCTTCATAGTCCATACGCTGAGCCGCACTTCCCATTCTCATCTCGAGCCGCTCGACGACCTCGTCTTCCTTTCCTGACAGAAACAGCTCGGCACTCCGGACGTCCTCGGCATAAGCGCTCGGGTCGACGAGCCGCACACACGGCGCGGTGCAGCGCTTGATCTGGTGAAGAAGGCAGGGGCGCGAGCGATTGGTGAATACCGTATCTTCGCACGTGCGTATGCGAAATACCTTCTGTAAGAGCTGAATGCTCTCGCGTACCGCACCTGCGCCCGGGAACGGCCCGTAATAACGATGTGCGGTGTCGAGAGCGCCACGATGAAAACCGAGCCGCGGGAACTCGTGACCGCTGACGACGAGATAGGGGTATGACTTGTCATCACGAAAAAGTATGTTGTAGCGCGGATTGAGCGCCTTGATAAGGTTGTTTTCGAGGAGCAGCGCTTCGCCCTCGGAGCGCGTAACCGTCGTCTCGACGCGCGCCACGTGCGAGACCATGATCTGGGTGCGCGGCGCCTGTCCGCTCGCCTTCTGGAAATACGAAGAGACGCGTTTACGCAGATCGAGTGCCTTGCCGACATAAAGCACTTCGCCTGCAGCGTTCAGCATGCGGTAGACGCCCGGCATGTGCGGCAGGCCGGATATTATTTCTGCAAGGTCTGCGGGATCGGACATGGTTGAGCGCGGCCGCCGCGCTTCAGGCGAAGGAGAAACTATCGGGTGTCAGGCGGCGCTGCCGAAAGGTGCCTGGCGATAGCATCGAAGACTGCATCGAACATGACCGGAGTCAGCCGTTTTGTCTGCGTATTATAACGGCTGCAGTGATAGCTATCGAAGAGCGTATGCCCGGTCGGCAGCGGGTGCACTGCGCAGTGTGCGAATGCATAATCGGCGCGCCGCAGTCCGAGAGCCATCAGTATGGCCTGGTGTGCGATCAACCCGAGTGCGAGAACCGCGGTCGATGACGGCAACGCAGCGAGCTCGGCCTTCAGATGCACGTTGCAGCGGCGAATCTCATCGGGCTGTGGCTTATTCTGGGGCGGCAGGCATTTGACCGCATTCGTGATGCGGCAACGTGAAAGCTTGAGGCCGTCGTCAGTCGCAATGGCATCCGGGCGGCTGCCGAAGCCGTAGCGGTGCAGCGTCTCGTAGAGGAGTATTCCCGCGTAATCGCCGGTGAATGGGCGCCCGGTGCGGTTTGCACCATGCATGCCAGGCGCAAGCCCGACGATCAGCAGGTGTGGAGCAATATCCCCAAAGGGCGCAACCGGTTTGGCGTGGTAGGCGGGATGCGCCTCGCGCACGCCAATGAGATGTTCGGCGAGTCGCGGACATGCACGGCACTCGAGCGAGAACGGCGCTGGAGAATCTTGCGTGACTGCGCTCACGAGGGACGGTGCCCTCTCGGCCACAGGGTCACCGGCGCCTCGCGTGGCGGCCGGTAAGCCCGCATGACTTCCGGCTGCAGCGTGACATGGTCCACTCCAAAGCGGTCCTTGAGAATTGTTTGCGCCGAATGCAGCGTCTCCGGCCAGTCCGTCATGCGCTCGACTTCGAGGTGCGCCGAAAGCGCTGCACGATCGGCGCCGATGCTCCACACATGCAGATCGTGGACGACCGACACCCCCGGCAGACTTGCGAGTGCGCTGCCGATTTCACCGAGATCGACGGCCGGCGGCACGCCCTCCATGAGCACGTGGAGCGTATCGCGGAGAAGACGCAGCGTCGTCACGAGAATCAGCGCCGCGATGACCAGTGAGAGAATCGGGTCGATCGTGATCCATCCGGTCATGTAGATCACCGCGCCTGCGATAAGTGCCGCCACAGAGCTCAGGAGATCTCCCATCACGTGCACAAGCGCGCCACGCACATTCAAGTTGCGGTGTCCGCGGCTCAAGACGAACGCCACTGCGGCATTCACCACAAGTCCGACTGCCGCGATGATCATCACCGCCGGCGCCGCGACAGGCTTAGGATCCAGGAGACGCTGAACCGCTTCGACGACCAGAAAAACGATGATTGCCAGCATCAGCAAACCGTTGAGGGTGGCGCCGATCACCTCTGCGCGCGCGAGACCGTAGGAGTGCTTCAGGCCTGGCGGCCTGAGTGCGAGCGCTGCCGCCCCAGCAGCGAGCGCCAGCGCAAGGGCATCCGAGAACATGTGACCCGCGTCGCTGGTAAGCGCCAGCGAGCCCGACCAGATGCCGCCGGCGAGTTCGATCAGTGCATAGCCGAGCGTAATGAGGAGCGCGGCGATGAACGCGGGTTGCCCCGCGCCTGCGCGATTGTGATGGGCATGCACATGGCCGTGGCGATGCGCATGATCGTGTGGGGTCATGCCAGCGGCAGCTTTCCACTCCCATCGCCAAGGCCCGCGATCGCGTGCAACGCTCTAACGTAGCGCCGGTCTTCGCGGAGCTGAACCAGCGATTCAGCGGCGGGACGCCCATGAAGGCGCGCGAGTCTCGCCAGCCCGACGGCGGGCATCGTCGTCGAAAAGCTCCCATAAAGCGTATCGACGGCTTCGGGATCGTTGCAGACGAGGATCATGTCACAACCCGCAGCGAGTGCGGCCTGCGCGCGTTCCGCGATCGCCCCCATTGCGCGTGCGCCTTCCATGCTGAGATCGTCGCTGAAGATGATGCCGTCGAAGCCAAGCTCTTCGCGCAGAATACGTTTGAGCCAGACGGCCGAAAAGCTTGCAGGTTGTGCGTCTACGGCGGGGTAAACCACATGTGCGGGCATGATCGCGGCAAGCCCCGATTGAATGAGGCGCTGGAACGGCACAAGATCGGCCGCTTGCAGCGCCGCATATTCACGCGGATCGATCGGAAGCTCGAGATGCGAATCGGCGCGCACATGCCCGTGCCCCGGGAAATGCTTGGCGACCGCGCTCATCCCGCCTTCCTTCAGGCCCTGCACCAACGAGGCCGCGAGCTCCGTGACGACGTCTGCGGCGCTGTGAAAGGCGCGATCGCCGATGATGCTGCTGGCGCCGTGATCGAGATCAAGAACGGGTGTGAAGCTCAGGTCCACCCCGTGCGCCCGTAGCTCGGCTGCGAGCACGTAACCTGCTTCATGTGCGAGCTGCTGCGCCTGCTGGCGGTGGGTGTCGAAGAGCTCACCGAGCGCTCGCATCGGCGGTATGGCAGTAAACCCCGGCCTGAAACGCTGCACGCGTCCACCTTCGTGGTCGACCGCGATGACGAGCGCCGGCTCACGCAAGCCGTGAATTTCCGCCGTCAGCCGCCGCAGCTGCTCAGGCGAGTCATAGTTGCGCGTGAAAAGTATGACGCCACCCGTGAGTGGGTGCAGGAGCCGGCGGCGATCATCGGCCGTGAGCTCGTGACCGATCACGTCGATCACGACGGGTCCGAGCGCCATTCGGTTAGCTTGTGACATTGAGCGTAGTCTCCAGAACGACACATGCACACGCAAGGCTTTTCTCGTCACTGATCGTCACGTGGCAGCGATGGATGCCCCGGCTTTTAACGAGCGCATCGAGCGTCGGGTTAAATTCGAAGCCGGGCTTGCCGGCCTTGTTCTGCACGATGCTGATGCACTGTAGCGTCACGGGATACCGAAAGCCGGTTCCCATCGCCTTCGAAAAGGCTTCCTTCGCGGCGAAACGGTTGGCTACAAAGAGCACCGGCTTTCCCGTTTTCTCGTAGCCCGGCCATTCGCGGCTCGTGAGGACGCGTCTGGCGAAACGCTCACCGTATTTTTCGAGGAGCCTCCCAATCCTGTGCGGCTCACACACATCGATGCCGATGCCGTAGATCACGGCGCGCGCCTGATCGCCAGCAGGTAGCTTCGCACCGTGTTCGCGAGCCCGGCTTCGAGCGCATCCGCGATGAGCGCATGTCCGATAGATACCTCCAGCACGCCTGGAACAGCGCCGATGAAACCCGGCAGATTCTTCTGATTGAGATCGTGGCCTGCGTTGACGCCGAGACCCACTTCCGCGGCGGCGCGCGCGGAACGCGCATAGCGCGCGATGACGTCGGTTTCAGCCGGCGTATCCCACGCCTGCGCGTAAGGCTCGGTGTACAGCTCGACTCGGTCCGCACCCACCTGCGCAGCGGCGCCCATGTCCGCGTCGACGTTCACGAAGAGGCTCACACGAACGCCGAGCGCTTTGACTTCGCCGATCAAAGGTTCAAGACGATGAGCATCGCGCGCGAGATCCCACCCGTGATCAGAGGTCACGGCGCCGGGGTCATCCGGTACCATGGTGAACTGATGCGGCCGCACGGCACGCACGAGGTCGAATGCGTTCTCGAACGGATTGCCCTCCACGTTGTACTCAATGCCGGGGTAGTCCCGCAGCAGCAGCGCCAGGTCGTGCACGTCATCCGGCCGTATGTGACGCGCATCCGGCCGGGGGTGCACCGTGATGCCGTGCGCGCCCGCGTCGAGCGCAATTCTCGCCGCATGCACGACACTCGGGATCCCGAGTGTCCGCTGATTGCGCAGCAAGGCGACCTTGTTGAGGTTGACGCTGAGTTTCGTCAAGGATATCGCCCGCGCGAGCGGCTCTAGATTTCCTGCAGATCGCGCAGAAGCTGTCGGGTGTGCAGCACCTGATCGCCGAGGTAATGATTGATGAGGGTGCGCATGAGCGCCTTACTCTGCTGCTGCGTCATCGCGTTCGAATAATCGCCCAAGTGCATATCGAGCAGCGTTCGGCCGCTTAATTGTAGCCCGTTTCCCTCAGACCGCCCCTGCGTCGGCACCGGCCCGCGCTCGACGACATAGATGTAGCGCTGCTCGGCAGCGATGGCATGACCGCTGTCAGCTTCCCGGTCGAAAGTGACGGCATAGCCCAGCTCACGCAGCAACTCGGTTTCGAAGCCGCGGAGTATCGCCGAAGGCTCGCGTGCGGGGTCGAGCGCGCGAAGCGTCGTCAAATAAGTTGCGAACAGTCGCTCATGGCCATCGCGGCGCGGCAGGAGTTTCAGGAGGAGCTCATTCAGATAGAAGCCACAGATGAGCGAGAGACCCTTGAGCGGCTGGTAAGCGCCGTGCCACTCAGCGCGAATGAGTGTTTGCAGTTCCCCTTTACCCGACCACGAGACGAGCAGTGGCTGAAACGCAAGCAGCACACCCCTGAGCACCGATTTCGGCCGGCGCGCACCCCTTGCAACGACAGCGATGCGCCCGAAGTCGCGCGTGAAAAGCTCGACCACCAGACTCGTCTCTTTGAACGGATAACTGTGCAGCACGAACGCGGGCTGCGCGTCCTGTCGATCCGAATCGCGTGCTGCCATCCGCGAGCGCGCCTTAGTCGATGCCCAGGTTCTTCAAAGCCGCGGCATCGTCGGCCCAGCCGCTGCGTACGCGAACCCATACTTCCAGAAAGACTTTGCCGCCGAACATGTGTTCCATGTCATGGCGAGCCTGGGTGCTCACGGCCTTGAGCTTCTCCCCGCCCTTGCCGATGATGATCGCCTTCTGGGTGCTCTTGTCGACGAGGATACCGACGTATATACGGCGCAGGTTCTCGGCGACTTCGAACTTCTCGATCTCGACCGCCACAGAATACGGAAGCTCATCCCCCAGCAGTCGAAACAGCTTCTCGCGCACGAGCTCTGCGGCGAGGAAGCGTTCCGAGTGCGTGGTGACCTCGTCCTCCGGATACTCCGCGGCCCCCTCGGGCAGGAGCCGCACCATTTCCTGTATGAGCGCGTCGACGTGTTTGTCGCGCTCGGCCGAAAGCGGCACCACCGCGGCAAAGTCACGCCGTTCGCTCATCTGCTGGATGAAAGGGAGCAGCGCGTTTTTCTCTTTGACGCGATCAATCTTGTTGATAACGAGGATCACCGGAACGTCTTCAGGGAGAAGTTGGAGGAGCGCCGCATCCCGCTCGCCGTACTTGAGCGCTTCGATGACCCATACGATGGCGTGGACGCCGTGCATCGCCTGACCGACGCTGCGATTCATGATGCGATTGAGCGCGTTGCGGTGCTGCGTCTGAAAGCCGGGTGTATCGACGAACACGATCTGCGCATCAGCACGGCTGAGAATTCCGGTGATGCGGTTGCGTGTCGTCTGCGGCTTCCTGGACGTAATGCTGATTTTCTGCCCGATCATCAGGTTGAGCAGCGTCGACTTCCCGACGTTCGGACGCCCCACGATCGCAACGGAGCCCGTACGGTGCGCGCTCATCGTTGAGGGGCCTCAGCCGACGGCATGTCCCGTAACGCGGCGTCGTAAGCAGCGCGCGCGGCCTCCTGTTCGGCGCTGCGCCGGCTGGTCCCGCTGCCTTTGCTGCGAATTCTGAGCTCCACGATTTCGCACTCGACCTGGAACATCTGCTCGTGCGCCTCGCCGTGTGTGGCGACCACCGTGTATCGCGGCAGCGCGAAACGGCGGCTCTGAAGATATTCCTGAAGCAGTGTCTTCGAATCCTTGCCGGTTGTGCTGGGATCGATGTCTTTCAGTGCCGGACCGAAGAGCTTCTGCACGATCGCGTCCCCGGCTTCGAATCCCCCATCGAGAAAGGCGGCACCGAGCACCGCTTCCACAGCATCCGCGAGAATCGACGGTCGACGGGCTCCGCCCGTCTTCAGCTCACCTTCGCCGAGCCGCAGATACGCACCGAACCCGTGGGCCGCCGCAAGGCCCGCGAGCGACGGCTGCGAAACAAGGCTTGCCCGAAGGCGTGAAAGGTCGCCTTCGGAAAGATCCGGAAACTTGCGGTACAACGCGGCCGCGACCGCGCAGTTCACGAGACTGTCGCCCAGGAACTCGAGCCGTTCGTTATGAGTCGCGCTATGGCTGCGGTGCGTCAGTGCACGCTGCAGCAGGTCTGCATTCTTGAAGCGGTAGCCGAGGGATGCGCTGAAGCGCTCCAGATCCATCCGATGCGTGAGCCGCTACTTCGACGACGGCGCGAAGTCGAAACAGGCGGCCACATTACGAAACAGTGGAACTTTCACTGAATATTCACCGCGTATGACAATCTCATCACCCTCGCGTGTGACCTCAATAAGATCGGGGGTCATCGAGCGCAAATCATCGACCGCTGAGCGTGCGGCCCAGGCAACGCCGATCTGATGGCGGGTGGCGCCGCGCAGTTTCGGGTCCACCGACATTGCTTTGAACTGGCGCTCGATGGCGAAATACTCCAGGTAGACCGGAAGGATCTTGAACCCTGTCAGAAGCACGAGAACGACGAGAATCGAAACCAGGACCATGCCGGTGAGCGTCAGCCCTTTTTGTCTTTTCATTTTTCCGTCCCCCTATTCGATCGAGCGCCCGATGCGTTTGAAGTCCTCGAAGTTCCACCAGATGAGAAACGCCTTGCCGACGATGTTCGCCTCCGGCACGAACCCCCAGTAACGGCTGTCGTCGCTGCTGTCGCGGTTGTCACCCATCATGAAGAAATGACCCGGCGGTACTTTGCAGACAAAGCCTTCATCATTGTAGGCACAATTATCACGGTATGGAAACATGCGAGCCGCGGATACGGGGAACGGTCCGGTGTCGGGTCTTACGAGAATCGCATGTTCGTGCGCGTTCAGCTTTTCGCCGTAGCGTTCTGTCGTGACGAACTTCACACCATTCTCTACATAGTTGTAATCGCCCGCCCGGGTCACCGGAATTTCACGCCCGTTGATCGTGAGCCTTCGATTCCGATAGGCGACTTCATCGCCGGGAACGCCGACGACGCGTTTGATGTAGTCGAGTGAGGGATCGACCGGGTAGCGGAACACCATGACTTCGCCTCGCTGCGGCGAGTTGATGTCGGCCACCTTGACATTGATCACGGGCAGCCGGATCCCATACGTAAACTTGTTCACCACAATGAAATCGCCGACCAGGAGCGTCGGCAGCATCGACCCCGAGGGAATCTTGAACGGCTCGACAAGAAATGATCGCAGCAAAAACACGACGAGAATGACGGGGAAGAAGCTCTTCGAATACTCGACCCACCACGGTTCGTTGAACGTGCCGTCCTCAGAGAGTCGGGCCCCGCCTGCCAGACGGGCAATCCTCCGTTTTCGCAGCACGAGCGCGTCGAGCGCCCAGATCGCGCCGGTCACCACCAGCAGCACGAACATGATGAGCGCGAAGTTCATTTCTCGACCTGAAGAATAGCCAGGAATGCCTCCTGCGGGATCTCTACGTTGCCGACCTGCTTCATGCGCTTCTTTCCTTCCTTCTGTTTTTCCAGCAATTTCTTCTTGCGGGTGATGTCGCCGCCGTAACATTTCGCAAGCACATTCTTTCGCATCGCCTTCACTGTCTCACGAGCGATGATGTGCGATCCGATAGCGGCCTGCACTGCGATGTCGAACATCTGGCGCGGCAGAAGCGAACGCATTTTCGAAACGATCTCACGTCCTCGATACGTCGAATTCTCGCGATGCACGATAAGTGACAGGGCGTCGACGCGATCGCCGTTGATGAGAATGTCGAGCTTTACGAGATCACCGGTTCGATATT
>JBKJPI010000566.1:0-4184 GCA_046595235.1 Burkholderiales bacterium
ATCGGGCTGGTTGAAGCCGGCGACGATCTCCGCGTTCAGGCGCCTGATCACGTGCTGCGGCGTCCCGCGCGGCACGACCAGGCAGTTCCACCCGCTGACCTGAAAGCCTGCCATGCCGCCTTCGGTGAAGGTCGGGATTTCCGGTGCTGCTGCAGAGCGTTTGGCGCTCGCCACCGCGAGTAACCTCAGCTTTTTTGTCGTCGCCTGAGGATAAAGAGAAGAGATGCTGCCCAGCATGAGTGCGATCTGGCCCCCGACGAGATCGATGATCGCGGGCCCGTTCCCTTTGTAGGGGACATGCAGGATATCGATTCCGCCGACGTGCCTGAACATCTCTCCGGCAAGATGATTCGCGCTGCCGGTGCCCGCCGAGCCGTAGGAAAGCTTTCCCGGATTGGCTTTCGCATACGCCACGAGCTGCGCTACCGAGTTGACGGGAAGCGACGGACTCACCGCGAGAACATACGGCTGCGTGGTGAGCTGCGATACCGGTGCGAAGTCCCGCTCCGGATGGTAAGGAAGCTTGTTCTTCAACGCGGGCGTCACTGCGAACGTCGTCTCGGAGGAGACCAGCAGTGTGTAGCCGTCTGCCGGCGAGCGCGCCGCCATTTCAGCGCCGATCGCCGTCGCCGCGCCGCCGCGATTGTCGACGACCACGTTCTGTCCCAGGCGCTTCGACAGCACCTCGCTCGTCAGGCGCCCCATGATGTCCGTCGGACCGCCGGGCGGATACGGGACGATCATGCGTATGGGTCGACTCGGATAATCCTGCTGCGCGAAAGAGGCAGCAGAAGAAAAGCATACCGCTGCCACCAATGCCACACGCGGGAAGTAGGAGATTTTCATGGCGAGCTTTTGATCAGAGTCGCGTTTGCAGGATCGCCAGCGTGCGGGCCATCTCGTTGGTCTGGATCATCAGCGCTTCATCAGCGCCGAGCCCCGGCTTGGACAACATGAAATCGGGCTGGCATGCGAGACCGATGTGAGTCGAGATGCGGGTGGACTGGTCGGTCTCGTTGGCGGTTCCACCCAGACACGCGCCCATGCCGTGCGACTTGCAGTACAGCACGGCTTCGATCGTGTTGTGGATGCTGCCCAGGTCCGGCGTCTTGATCTGCACGAAATCCGCCGCCTTCGCTTCAGCGAAGAGCTTGATGTCGGCCAGCGTGTTGCACCACTCGTCGGCGATCAAACCCACGTCGATGCCCTTCTTCGCGAGAAGGTCGCGCAAGCCGCGGAATTTATCGATCTGCTCCACCTGCGTTGTCGCGATCATCGGGGATTCGACCAGCAGCTTGTAGGCGCCCGATTCATGGCGTAGCGTGCCGAGGTAATCGGCAAGCGGCTCGATCTCCATCGAGAAGAGCTCGCCCAGGGTGCCATAGAGATCAACGTGGATGCGGGGCTTGTAATCCGCGTCGCCGATCTCCCCGATGCGGGTTGCGACGCGGCGCACGAATGCGGCGAGCTTCTCGCCCTGCAGCCCGACGTGCTCGGCTACGATCTGGAACGAAGCGTGCGGCAGGAGCTCGACGCGCTTAAGTATCACGCGATCGAGCTGGCCGGCGTCATCCTTGTGGCACGACGCGAGGATCGGAATGAGCGTGGTGGAAATCGTGCTGCCATATTCGCGGGCGATGACTTCCGCCATGGTGTCCCTGCGGCTCAGTGCCGTCGCGTGGAGCAGCGCCTGGCTGATGCCGTAGCGGATCGCCGTATGGAGCCTCGCGCCGCCGCGCGTAAATCGGTCCATCTCCTCTGCATTGACCTTGAACTCCGAGACCTCGCGCCCGCGCAGCGCGTCGGCGACTTCACCGCGAACGTAATCGATGTGGCCCGCCGCGTTGAATGCAGGATCGCGCCCGGCGACGCCCGCGAGGATCACGTCGGCGCAATCGCCGAATGCGACCTGGCCGTCCTCGAGCACCAGCATGATGGAGATGATCGTCGCCGGCTCGATGATCTTTGTGAAGCCCGGAGATATCGGCGCGCCTTTGTAGAGGCTTCCGTTAGCGACCGCTGTGCCCGACTTGATGGCGAGCAGATCCCGGTGCATGTAGCCGGATCTGCCTGCGGCGCAGATGACGTCCTTGATTCTCATCGTGCCGTATCCGTTCGTGCTTAAGCGAGAGGCGCCAATCGCGTCGAAGTCGAAGTATGAGCGCTTCCGATCTTTACGATATCATTCTATTTTTGGTATGTTAGCAAGTCAACGAAGCCCGGGGCCGCAAGCGCCTTCGATGAAACGCGTCAAACCTCCAATCGTCCGCATCGTCCGATCCTTATGACCGAGCTCACTCTCGTTCCGGAGATCGCAGACCGAAACGTTCGCAACAAGGCGGTGGCACGTCTGCGCGAGCTGAAGGTTGCGTTACCGACGCTGAGCGAGCTCGCCGATCCCGACTGCATTCCGAAGCGTCAGCAGGGGCTCCTCGCGGATGTCGATCCAGACGCGCCCTCGGCTGCAAATCTGTGGCGTGTGCACTGGTTCAACGACGCGGCGCGTAAAGGCCGCGTCGATGTCCCCGCCTACCTCCTCCTGCCCGAAGCGCTGACCGGCGTGAAAGCGAAGATCGTCGTGGCACTCGGCGACCGCTTTCCGATGATCGGCGCCCACAAGGTGCTTGCCGCTTACGGCTGTCTCGTTCCGCGTCTGGTCACCGGCCGCTTCGATCCCACGTCGGACAAGGCGATATGGCCGTCGACCGGCAACTACTGCCGCGGCGGCGTGGCGATCTCGCGGACACTCGGCTGCCGCGGGGTCGCGGTGCTGCCGGCCGGCATGAGCCAGGAGCGCTTCGACTGGCTCGAGCGTTGGGTGACTGATCGTGCGGACATCATTCGCACGCCCGGCACGGAGAGCAACGTCAAAGAGATCTACGACAAGTGCGCGGAGCTCGCCTCTCATCCGAAGAACGTAATACTCAACCAATTCTCAGAGTTCAGTAACTACCTCATCCACTACTACTGTACCGGCCGCGCGCTCGATCGCATATATGGAGACCTGTGCCGCAAAGAGCCGGGCCTTCGCCTCTCCGCTTTCGTCTCCGCGACCGGTTCGGCCGGGACCATCGGCGCGGGCGATTATCTCAAGGCCCGGCACGGGACGAAGATCGCCGCGGTCGAGGCGATCGAATGCCCGACGATGCTCATCAACGGCTACGGCGAGCACAACATCCAGGGCATCGGCGACAAGCACATTCCGCTCATCCACAACGTGATGAACACCGATCTTGTCGCTGGCGTATCCGACCAGAGCTCGGACGCGCTCAACCTGCTCTTCAACGATCCAGTCGGCCGCGCGTACCTCACGCAGCGGCAGAAGATCGACCCCGTGCTGGTGAACGGCCTCGCCGGCATCGGTCTTTCGGGCAGTGCGAATATCATCGCTGCGATCAAGATCGCCAGGCACCTCGAGCTGGGAGCATCGGACGCGATCGTCACGATCGCGACGGACAGCGCAGCACTGTACGGCAGCGAGCGCGTGGCGTACCTCGGGCGCCGCTACCCCGGCGGGTTCGACGAGGTGAACGCGGGCGAGATTTTCGGGCACCACCTGGAAGCGATCGCCGACGATCACCTGATCGAGCTCACGCACGTGGACCGGCGGCGCGTTTTCAATCTGGGCTATTACACGTGGGTCGAGCAGCAAGGCGTGTCGGTCGAGGACTTCGACCGCCGCAAGGACGCTTCATTCTGGACGGCGCTGCAGGCTTCCATTCCTGCCTGGGACAAGCTGATCGCGGATTTCAATGAGGCGTCCGGTGCGCTCGAGCCGGGTTGATTTGCGAACGATGCCGGGAGCGGGGCGGTGAGCGAGCCTTATCTCGAGCTTCGGCGTAAGCTCGCCGAGCGCGACCGAAGCCTCCACGAAAAAGTCGTGAGCCTCGAGGAGGCTGCTGCGCTGGTACATGACGGCGAATCCGTCGGCATCGGCGGCAGCACGTTGTCGCGCACACCGATGGCCATGATCTGGGCGCTGATCCGTGCGCGCAAAAAGCGGCTGACCTGCGCGCGCGGCATCACTTCGAGCGAAGGCGACTGGTTGCTCGGGTCAGGCACCTGCGATCACATCGTAACGAGCTGGTTCAGTCAGGGCATCGTGTGGGGTGTTTCGAAAGTGATGCGCCATCATGTCGAAAGCGGCGCTGCGCGCTTCGACGAGTGGAGTCACATGGCGATGG
>JBKJPI010000653.1:0-5360 GCA_046595235.1 Burkholderiales bacterium
GCGAAGAACGGCGCCTTGATCCTGTCATGATCGATCGCGCGCTCGCGCCAGTAAGCATCGAACGTCTGATGCTGGAGCGCGGATACGATCTGCGGCGTGTTGTGCTCGAGACGCGCCATCCACATGTCCCGCCATCCGTCACCCACGAGCTCGGGATCGGGCGGACGTGACTTGTATCCGAAAACCTGGCTCGACCAGCGGATCGACCGCAACAGCACGCAGCCGCCGCGAAACACCTGGCTGTAACGAAAGCGGTCCGGCGCATACGACTGTGCGATCACGGCCTTCAGCTCGGGCGGCGCGCGGTACGCGGCTTGGATGCCCTGAAACCCGCCCCACGAGATGCCGAACATACCGACCTGTCCGTCGCTCCACGGCTGCTGCGCGATCCATTTCAGGAGCTGCACAGTATCTTCGGATTCGTCGTTCGTCGCGAAGACACCCTGGATGCCTTCTGAATCGCCTGAACCGCGAATATCCACGCGCATCGTTGCGTAGCCGTGCCCCGCGAAATAGCGGTGGTGCTGCGCATCGCGCGGCGCGTAGATGTCGCGCTTGCGATACGGGATCACTTCGATGATCGTCGGTACGCCTTTCGTCGCGGCGATGTCGGGCAGCCAGAGCTTCGCAGCGAGCTTGACGCCATCGGGCATCGGAACCCAACAGTCTTCGGTTTCGGTGTACTTGTGAGGAAATCGCGTGACGACTTTCAAGGTTATCTGTTTTTTCGAAGCGGTTAATGAACTTAGGCGGGATCGGTTTCGAGCGGACCCCGGTAGCATGTCGCGCGAGTTTTCCGCCGTGAGCAATTCATTTCAAGGCGCGGCTGCGCCAGGTTTTTGTGAATGTCGGCCGACAGCGCTTTGAGCGGTGACACGTAGATGACGCGCACTTCGTCGGGCAATCCGCCGGCTTCGAGCGATTCACGCAGAAGCTCGTCCAGCGACGTAAGGAATGCCGCGAGCGTCTTCCCGGAGCCGGTAGGCGCGGCGATCAGCGTGTCGCGGCCCGCCCGGATGGCGCTCCAGCCTTCGAGCTGCGCGTCGGTGGGGGGCAGCACCGCGCCGCCGGGCGACTCGGCAAAACGCTCGGCCCACCAGCGGCTTAGGACCGGATGAAAATCAGGGGGTAGCAAGGGTGGTTTGTATTGCGCCGGCAGTGGAAAAGCGCGTATCAGGACGAGTTTACCTGTTCACGCGGTCGCCCTCCCCCAACCGCATGAGCCTGCGTCGGCACGAACAGAGGGAACTTGTAAGATGTTGTTTCGTGCGGGCGGCGGCAGAGCCGCTCCGTCGCTCCTCCTGGTGCGCCACCCATGTCCGTCGAGCACGAAACCCGGTTCGCGGCGGCAGGTCAACACACGACCAACCGCACACGAACCGCGTGCTCGCCGGACTGCAGCACAAGTCGGCGCGCCGGCTCGGCTCTGCCGTCGCAGCGCGTTCCGAGCGTTTGTAAAACACCGGCGCCGCTGGTCAGGCGCGCGGTGGAGGTGATGCGGTGAGCCGATTTGTGCCGCAGTCGTACCTCCCCTGCTTCGGTTAGTCTAGTGTGATGGACTTTAACTTCACACCCGAGCAGGAGGCCATACGTGACGCGGTCGCGAAGGTGTGCGCCGGGTTCGACCTCGATTACTGGCTGAAGAAAGACCGCGATGGCGGCTTTCCCGACGACTTTCACGCGGCGCTCGCCCGCGATGGGTGGCTGGGCATCGCAATGCCGCAGGCTTACGGCGGATCCGGGCTCGGCATCACCGAAGCGGCGCTGATGATGCAGACGATTTCCGCTTCGGGCGCGGGAATGTCGGGCGCGTCAGCAGTGCACATGAACATCTTCAGCCTGAACCCGGTGGTGGTGTTCGGGACGGCAGAGCAAAAGCAGCGCTGGCTGCCGCCGCTCATCGCCGGCGAAGACAAGGCCTGCTTTGGCGTCACCGAACCCGACACCGGGCTCGACACCACTCGCCTGAAGACGCTGGCGGTGCGGGAAGGCGACGTCTATCGCGTGACGGGCCGCAAGATCTGGACGTCGACAGCGCAGGTTGCCAACAAGATCTTGCTGCTTGTACGCACGACGCCGCTCGACGAAGCCGGCAGGCCGACACAAGGCCTGACGCTCTTCTATACCGATCTCGACCGCGCCCGCGTCGAAGTACGCGAGATTGAAAAGATGGGCCGCAAGGCGGTCGACTCCAACCTCCTTTTCATCGACGACCTGCTCGTGCCGGCGGACGACCGCGTCGGGGAGGAAGGCCGCGGCTTCGAATACATCCTTCACGGCTTCAACCCGGAGCGCATTCTGATTGCAGCCGAAGCGGTGGGGCTCGGCCGCATTGCGCTGCAGCGCGCGGCCGAATATGCCCGGACGCGAATCGTTTTCAACCGACCGATCGGCGCGAATCAGTCGGTGCAGCATCCACTGGCGCAATGCTGGATGGCGCTGGAGGCGGCGGGTCTCATGGTTTACAAGGCCGCCGCGCTCTACGACGCAGGCCAGCCCTGCGCGATCGAAGCGAATGCCGCAAAGTATCTGGCGGGCGAAGCATGCTTTCGTGCGTGCGAAGCCGCGGTGATGGCGCACGGCGGCATGGGTTACGCGAAGGAGTATCACGTCGAACGTTTCTTTCGCGAATCGCTCATCCCGCGCATCGCGCCGGTGAGTCCGGAGCTCATCCTCTGCTTCATCGCGGAGAAAGCGCTCGGTCTGCCCAGGTCATATTGATGACATGCGTAACCCAAGCGAGGCGAAAATTACGCGTGCTGTAAAACTGCGCATCCGACTCTTGCACGCGTGAGCAGGTGATGTCGCCGCCCAGTGACAACGCTCGCGCGCCTGTGCACGAGCGTTGCGCCTCGACCCCCGACGGCTGGTTGATTATTTCCTTTAATCCAAACAGACGGGGAAAGCTGGTCCAGTTCCTGCTTTAAGACTCGCGTCGGAGAAGTCATAGTGGCTTCCCCACACTGAATCAAACAGAGGAACACCGTCATGGAACGTAAGACAGCCACTTTCAAGCGCAGGAAGGAATCCGCTTTTGTCGTAGCCAAGGCGAGCGCAGCAACGTGGGTCGTTGCATTCTCGCGGCACGTGATTCCGGGCGCCCTGTTCAAGACCAAAGAAGCTGCGCTCACATACGCAAACACGCTCGCGAAATCCGCCGGGCTTCGTTCGAACGTGACAGTGGTCGGCGACGCATCGTAGTCATTGGTCGCGCGTGCCGGCCGAATTGCGGGCGCGCGTGTCATCGTCTGATGAGCTACCTGAACGAAGAGTCACCACGCTGGCCGCAGGTATTCAAGGCGGCAGGCAACACCCTCGAGTAGGCTATAGCGCGTCTTTCCTGATTCCCGCGCTCTGGATGATCTTTGCGTAACGCGCCGATTCGCTGCGCAGCAGGTTGCCCATGTCTTCCGGGGTGCCGAGCCAAGGATCCATGCCGGCGTTGGCCATGTGTTTCTGCAAGGCGGGATCTTCGAGAGCACGCGCCACTTCCCGATGGAGGCGTGTGACGATCTCGCGCGGCGTGCCGCCCGGCGCCATCATCCCGTACCAGATCGACATCTGAAAGTTCGGAAAACCTGCTTCTTTCGAAGTCGGCACATGCGGAAGTGTCGGCACGCGCTTCTCTGAAAGCACCGCGAGCGCGCGCACGCGCCCTGCCTTGATCAACGGCAGCACCGAGGCCACCGACACGATTACTTCGTCGACCTCTCCGCCCATGAGCGCGGTTGTCGCGACCGTAGCCCCTTTGTAGGGCACGTGCACCATGCTGAGCTTTTCAAGGCTTTTCAGAAGCTCATTCGCCAGGTGGTTCGTCGTGCCGGGGCCGCCCGAGCCATAGTTGAGCTTGCCCGGGTTCGACCGTGCGAGGGCGATGAAATCCCTGAGCGACTTCGCAGGCACCGACGGGTGAACCAGCATCACGTTTTCAATCGATGCCAGCCGTGCAACGGGTGTGAAGTCGCGCGCCACGTCGTAGCTCAGGTTCGAATAGAGCAGTGGGCTCAGCGCCATCGTCGGCGAAGTTACCAGCAAGGTGTATCCGTCCGGCGGCGCCTTGGCGACGATCGACAAGCCCAGCGTTCCACCCGCGCCGGTGCGGTTGTCGGGGATGAGATTCTGCCCCATCTGCTCGCCCATCTTCTGGCCGATCGTGCGACCGACGAGATCGCTCGGAGCACCCGGTGGAAATGGCAGCACGAGCCGGATGGGCTTGCTCGGATACTGCTGCGCGAACACCGGCGCTGTGAACGTCGCCGCGAAGATCGACGCCGCGACGATAACGAGCACGAACCGTGCGTCTCGCATCAGCCGCCCCTCTTCATTTGATGTTCTGCTGCGCCCACTTCACGAGAAATTCAGCGATCTCGAGATTGTTCTTTTCCAGCATCATCATGTGCCCGTTGCCCTTGATGTTGATGTCCGGCAGGCGCACGAACTCGTTCGTGACACCTGCCTGGGTCAGATACTCAGAGGTGCAGTGATCGTAAGGCGCGTGGTACGACGCTTCGCTGACGACGATCAGAACCGGGATGCCCTGAAGATTCGGAAGCTGGCGAGCCGGTGTACGAGGAAGCCAGCAGCGCACGAGGTCCTGACCCGATGCCTGCGCCTGCTGCGTCATTCCGAGTGCTTTCGGGTCTTCGGTGTCGGGCGCGTATGTGAGCGGCCCGCGCGTGATGCCCCACTGGCGGCCCATCGCCCCATCCTTGAATGCGTTCGATGCGCCCGTGGTGGTGTTTTCGAAGAACGGCGGGCCGTTGGGCTCGATAGCGAGAATGCCTTTGACGGCACTCGGGCGCGCGTCCGCAAGCTGCCAGCCGAAAGGACCCGATTGCGAGTGCGTCAGTAATATCGAGGAGCCGATCTTATCGAGCAATGCGATGCCCGCTTCGCGGTTCAGCCGCTCGATCACGCCGAGGTCCGCGATGTCTTCGACTTGTGACGAGAAGAATTGATCGAACACGGGATCGCCCGCGACACCGCTTCCGGGCCACTGTGTGTGCAGCTTTGCCTGCGGGTACGCGTTCGCGCGCGCCGGGGCGGTGAAGCGTTCAGACATTGCCTTCGCATTAGGGCGTCGTGTCTTTCCATACGCTTCGGTGAAGAATCCGGAACGCGCACGCCCCGGTTGATCGACGATGTAAACACTGTAGCCGCGCTTGAGAAAGTAGTCGGCCCACCCGGTGCGGCCGTCGGGTGTACCCATGAAGTTGGTACCGGTTTGTCCACCGCCGTGCCACATCACCACGGGATAAGGCTGCGTGCGGTTCGCCGGGATCTGATACTGAACATACATCTGCCCTGTCATGATCTGGCCGTCCGGGGTGTTCGTATAGCGTCCGCCGACGAAGAAATAT
>JBKJPI010000066.1:0-4118 GCA_046595235.1 Burkholderiales bacterium
GACGCGCGAAGCTGCACGCGATGCCCGCTGTACAAGCATGCGACGCAAGCGGTATTCGGCGAAGGCCCACCGGCCGCCGCTGTCATGTTTGTCGGCGAGCAGCCTGGCGATCAGGAAGATCTTGCCGGCCGCCCGTTCGTGGGACCGGCGGGTCAGCTATTCGACCGTGCGCTTGCGGCAGCAGGTATCGATCGCGAAGCGGCCTACGTCACCAATGCGGTCAAGCATTTCAAATTCGAACCGCGCGGGAAGCGCAGGCTGCACAAAACACCCGGGCAGATCGAGATCGAAGCCTGCCGTCATTGGCTGGAACGGGAGATCACGCTCGTCCAGCCGCGCCTCATCGTGGCAATGGGCGCTACCGCCGCACACTCGGTGCTCGGGCGTCCCACACCCATCCAGCGCAACCGGGGCCGGCTGATGCCCGTGTCCGACGACACGCAGGTGCTCGTCACCGTCCACCCGTCCTACCTCCTACGTGTGCCGGCGGCGCAGCACGCGGTGGAATACGCCCGCTTCATTTCGGATCTGAAGATCGTGCGCGACTTCACGCTCGAGGCTTCTGCCGAATCGGTTATCGGTAGATAACCGAAGGAAGGGGGTAACGGGGGGAACCTTCGGTTCCGCCTGTTCGTAATAGACGGCATCAGCCACAAAGCTCTACATAAGAGCTTTGTACCTGATGCGGTGGGGTTTGTCGGCGTCGTCGCCGAGGCGCTTCCGCCGGTCCGCCACGTAATCCTCGTAGTTGCCTTCGAACCACACGATCTGGCTTTCGTTTTCGAAAGCCAGAATGTGCGTGGCCACCCGATCGAGGAACCATCGATCGTGAGAGATCACGACCGCGCATCCGGGAAAGCTCACCAGCGCCTGCTCGAGCGCTCGCAGCGTTTCCACATCGAGATCGTTGGTCGGCTCGTCCAGAAGGAGCACGTTGCCGCCGCTTCGAAGCACCTTTGCCAGATGCAGACGGTTGCGCTCCCCGCCGGAGAGCTGCCCCACGAGCTTCTGCTGGTCAGTCCCCTTGAAATTGAAACGCCCGATGTAGCCGCGGCTCGAGGTGCTGTAATCACCGACCGTTATGGTGTCAGAACCGTCGGAAATCTCCTCCCACGCGGTCTTACGATCGTCGAGCTTGTCCCGGCTCTGATCGACGTAAGCGATCTTTACGCTATCGCCGATGCGCAAGGTTCCTTCATCCGGCTTTTCCTGGCCGACGAGCATGCGAAAGAGCGTCGTCTTGCCCGCACCGTTCGGCCCGAGAATTCCAACGATGCCACCCCGCGGCAACCTGAAGCTGAGATTCTCGAAAAGAAGCTTGTCGCCGAATGACTTCTTCAGCCCTTCGGCTTCGACTACGAGATCGCCGAGGTGTGGACCGGGTGGGATATAAATCTCATTGGTCTCGTTGCGCTTCTGGAACTCTTCCGACTGAAGCTCTTCGAAGCGCGCCAGCCGCGCCTTGCTCTTCGCCTGACGCGCCTTCGCATTCGAGCGCACCCACTCGAGCTCCTGCTTCATCGCTTTAGCGCGGGCAGACTCCTGCTTCTCCTCGATCTCGAGGCGCTGTTCTTTCTGCTCGAGCCATGCGGAGTAGTTGCCTTCATAGGGAATGCCGGAACCGCGGTCGAGCTCGAGTATCCAGCCCGCGACGTTGTCGAGGAAGTACCGATCATGGGTCACCGCGATGACAGTGCCCGGATAACGCTCGAGGAACTGTTCGAGCCACTGCACGGAGAGCGCGTCCAGATGGTTAGTCGGTTCGTCGAGCAGCAGCATGTCCGGCTCAGACAGCAGCAGCCGGCACAGCGCGACACGGCGCCGCTCTCCGCCTGAGAGCTTGGTCACGTCGGCGTCCCACGGCGGCAGCCCCAGCGCATCCGCGGCGACTTCGAGCTTTCGCTCGAGCTCCCACCCGGCGGCGCCGTCGATCTTGCCCTGCAACTCGCCCTGCTCTTCGAGGAGCTTATTCATCTCGTCGTCTTCGAGCGGCTCGGCAAAACGATCGCTGATTTCGTTGAAGCGCTTGAGCAGCGCCATCGTTGCGCCAACCCCTTCCTCTACGTTGCCCCGAACATCCTTCGTGGGATCGAGGTGTGGCTCCTGCGGCAGAAGACCCACGCGCATGTTCGGCATTGGGATCGCCTCGCCTTCGTATTCCTTGTCGACCCCCGCCATGATCCGCAGAAGGCTCGACTTGCCGGAACCGTTCAGCCCGAGCACGCCGATCTTTGCGCCAGGAAAAAACGAAAGTGATATGTCCTTGAGAATGACGCGCTTGGGCGGAACGAGCTTGCCGACCTTGCGCATCGTGTAAACGAATTGAGCCATGACCCGCCTGGAACCTAAAAAAGGGCGCTAATAATAGCGGATTGCGGGAGGTGGCGCCGACGACGGCCAACATCGGGTGCACGCGCGTTTTGTCCCTGGATCGCCCGCAGGACGTCCGCGAACGCTGCGGTAACATAGCGCCGACTCCACGGAGGATCCCCATGAAGCTGCACCTGTGCGCGATCACCTGCGCAGTGCTGATTGCGTCGACAGCCGCATCCGCGCGCGTGACGGCTATCACAGTGACAGCTGTTGCTTGCCACCGAGATCGTGAATAGCCGATGAAAATCGGATATTTCACGATGCCGATACATCCGGCTTCGCGTAACTACACCCAGACCCTGAAGGAAGATCGCGAGGCGGTGCTGCTCGCCGATCGCCTCGGCTATGTCGAAGCATTCATCGGCGAGCACATCACCGACGTCTGCGAAACGATTCCGTCAGCGCTGTCGTTCATTGCAAGTGTTGCGAACGATACGAAACAGATAAAGCTCGGTCCAGGAACGCTGAATCTGCCGAACAGTCATCCCGCGCAGCTTGCCGCGCACGTGTCGATGATCGACCACATGCTCGAAGGCCGATTCATACTCGGCATCGGTCCCGGGGGCTTACGCTCCGACTGGGAAGTTTTCGGCAACCTCGATGCAGACCGCAACGCGATGTTCGTCGAATGCATCGACCACATGCTTGCGATCTGGGCGGGCGAGGCGCCATACGACATCGAAGGACGCTTCTGGAACATCAGCACTCGCAAAACGCTTTTGCCTGAAGCCGGCCAGGGCATCTTCCTGACACCGTATCAAAAGCCGCACCCGCCGATCGTCGTGACTGTCGTCGTGCCGAATTCAAAAGGGCTGGCCGCCGCAGCGGCGCGCGGATGGGCGCCGATCTCCGCCAACTTCATTCACCCGCACTGGGTGGCGACGCACTGGCCGATGTATCAGGAAGGTTGCCTGCGTGGCGGGCACCCGGTCACGGGTCAACACTGGCGTGTGGCACGCAGCATTTTCGTGGCTGACGATGCGGGGACTGCGCAGCGTTATGCGCTGGACCCCGACGGCGCGTATGGCTTCTACTTCTGGAACCTGATGACCAAGCGGCGCGCTCGGGGCATGCTCGATACGTTCAAGCACGATCCGGCAATGAGCGATGCCAAATGCACCCTTCCGTACGTGCTCGACAACCTGGTAATCCGCGGCACGCCCGATGAAGTCGCAGAAAAAATCATCAAGCTGCGGCAGGAAGTCGGGCCGTTCGGGACGCTGCTGTACGTGGGCCACGATTGGGCCGACTCAACGCTCGCCAGGCGATCGATGGAGCTCATGGCGACCGAGGTGATGCCGCGGGTGAATCGCGCGTTGGCGAGCTAACACGTTGCCGCGACGGCACCCAGGGAGCTAAAGGTCCTTGCAGTGTGTTCCGTAAATATACGGAAGGAGCGAAACCCGCTCACCGGCCCTTGCTACGGTCGATACAGTAAACGATAAAAATGAGCACCCAATCAGTCGTAAGACACCTTGTAGCGTTCGGCTATCTTGGGATCGCCGGCATCGCGCACGCCGACACGTGGATTTGCACCCAAAGCAGCGGCCATAAAACCGTAGCTACGCTAAACCCCTCACTCCCGCACTGGGAGTGCAAAGGTCCAGGCGGTACTCCTACCCTTTCGAGGGAGAAGCTTCACGCCGGTTGCGTTGCAATGCCGCCGGCTACCGGTGCGACGTGCCGCGTCATAGCGGGCGACTCAACGATGGCGCTTCGCCTCGGAATGAGCGCCAGGGACGTTG
>JBKJPI010000088.1:0-4409 GCA_046595235.1 Burkholderiales bacterium
CGATGCCGTGCGGCTCGTGCTGGTGACCGGGCCGACTGGCTCCGGCAAAACCACCACGCTTTATGCAGCCCTCTCCCGCCTCGACAAAAGCGCGCACAACATGATGACCGTCGAAGACCCGATCGAGTACGATCTCGACGGCGTCTCGCAGACTCAGGTCAACGCGCGCATCGAAATGTCTTTCGCGCGCGCCTTGCGCGCGATTCTGCGGCAGGACCCCGACATCATCATGATCGGGGAGATCCGCGACATCGAGACGGCGCAGATCGCAGTGCAGGCGAGTCTCACGGGGCACCTGGTGCTCGCGACCTTGCATACGAACGATGCCGCAGGCGCGGTTACGCGGCTCATCGATATGGGCATCGAGCCGTTTCTGCTCGCGTCGAGCCTTCTGGGCGTGATGGCGCAGCGTCTGGTGCGCTGCCTCTGCGTCGAATGCCGCCGTGGCGGTGTCGCGGCATCGCACGAGCGCATCGCTGGCGACGCTTTGTCCGCGCCGCGCGTGGAATACGCCGCAGTGGGCTGCGCGAGCTGTGGATGGAGCGGCTATCGAGGCCGCACGGGCATTTACGAGCTCATGGTGATCGACGATGAGGTGCGGCGGATGGTGCACGACGCCCGCGGTGAGCCCGAGATCCGGGAGCATCTCGCGCGAAGCGGCATGCGGGGCCTGCGCGAAGACGGCATGCGTTGGGTGGAGAGCGGCGTCACCAGCCTCGAGGAAGTCCTGCGCGTCACTCGCGAGAGCACGCAGCTCGTGAGCGAAACCCGGTAGGGCGCACTCGATGGCGGGCTACAGGTTCGAAGCGCTGGATGCGGGCGGCAAGACGAAGCGTGGGGTGCTGGAATCCGACAGCGCCCGCCACGCGCGCACGCTTCTGCGCGAACAGGGGCTCTGGGTACTGCATATCGATGCGCTCGCGCCGCGGCGCGAGGAAGCCGCGGGGCGCCGTCAACCCCGACGCCCATGGCGCGCCGGGAGACTGCGGGCTTCGCAGCTCAGCCTTCTCATGCGGCAGTTCGCCACGTTGATCGGCGCCAGCCTCACGCTCGAGCAGGTGCTGAATGCGCTGATCGAACAAGCCGATTCCTCTGCGATGCGCGAAGTGCTCGCGGGCGTGCGCGGCGAAGTGCTTGCGGGGCAGTCGCTTGCGCGCGCGATGGAGAAATTTCCGCGCGCTTTTCCAGAGATGTACCGCACGCTCATCGACGCGGGCGAGCGCTCGGGGCGGCTCGCTGACGTCATGGGGCGACTTGCGGATTATGCAGAGCAGAGGCAGGCATTGCGCAGCAAGGTCGGGCTGGTCCTCATCTATCCCCTGATCGTCACGGCTGTCGCCGCGGCCGTGATCGTCGTGCTGCTCACGTACGTGGTGCCGCAGGTCATCGGCGTGTTCCAGAACAGTCATCAGACCCTCCCGTGGCTCACGCGCGCGCTGATTGCGACCAGCGCATTCCTCAAGGCGACGGGTGCCTTCTGGCTGGCGGGCCTTGCTGCCGGCGCCTTCCTCGCCTGGCGCGCGCTGAAGCGGCCGCCCATCCGGTTCCGTTTCGACGCTGCGCTGTTGCGGCTGCCGGTCGTCGGCACGCTCGTCCGGACCACCGGCGCTGCGCGCTTCGCGAGCACGCTCGCCATCCTCGTGCAGAGCGGCGTGCCGGCGCTGGCCGCATTGAACGCGGCCGCCGGCGTCGTGACGAACCTGCCGATGCGCCGTGCGGTGGAAGAGACCGAGCGCATGGTGGGCGAAGGCGGCGCCCTCAGTCGCTCGCTCGCGCGTACGCAGATGTTCCCGCCGCTCCTCGTCCATCTCGTCGCGAGCGGCGAGGCGAGCGGCGAGCTCGGCGAAATGCTCGCGCGGGCTGCGGCAAGCCAGAGCCGAGAGCTCGAGCACCGGGTCGCCGTTCTCACCGGTCTCCTCGAGCCGCTCCTGATACTGGCGATGGGCGGCGTCGTGCTGCTGATCGTGCTGGCGACCCTGCTCCCGATCATCGAGCTCAATCAACTCGTGCGTTAAAGCGGAAAGAGCATGCAAATAGTCAACAGCGGCCGCGAAAGCGGATTCACGCTCATCGAAGTGATGGTGGTGATCGTCATCCTCGGCATCCTCGCGGCGTTGATCGTCCCGAAAGTCATGTCGCGTCCCGACGAAGCGCGCATCATCGCCGCGCGACAGGACGTCGCCTCGATCGTCCAGGCACTCAAGCTCTACAAGCTCGACAACCTCGCCTATCCATCAACGGAGCAGGGCCTGCAGGCGCTCGCCACGAAACCCTCGACGCAGCCCGCGCCGCCGAACTGGAAGCCGGGCGGATATGTCGAGCGCCTGCCGAAAGATCCCTGGGGCCGCGACTATCTCTTTCTGAACCCCGGCAAGCGCGGGGAGATCGATGTTTTCAGTCTGGGCGGCGATGGAGAGCCCGGCGGCGAAGGCAGCGGCGCCGATATCGGTAACTGGTGAGAATGCGCCCGGCAGCTGCGACCTGTTGCCGACGCCCGCGAGCGCCGCGCGGCTTCACGCTCATCGAAGTGCTGGTCGTGCTCGTCGTTCTGAGCGTCGCGCTGAGTCTCGTCGTCGTGAAGCTCACGCGCGACCGCGGGTCGCTCCTCGAAGAAGACGGCCGCCGTCTGGCATTGCTGCTTCAGTTCGCGCACGACAATGCCATCACCGGCGGACGCGCGCTCGCCTGGACGGCGAATGCGGAAGGGTATGCTTTCGCACGCCGGGATCGCGGGCCCGCGTGGGTTCCGCTGATCGGCGATGACGCACTGCGCCCGCGGTCATGGCCTGCGGAAGTCGCAGTTGCGCGGCTGCGCATTGCGGGCCTGCAAGCACCGCCGGGCGAGCCGCTGATTTTCTCGGCGTCGGGCATCAATCCGCCCTACGACATCATGCTTGCGTCGGGCCCGTGGCGCGTGACGCTTTCCGGAGACCTTTCGGGAAGCGTCGCGCTTTCGCGCGCGACGGCTGATGACGCAGCACGCCCGTGACACGCGCACCGGCATGCGAGCGCGGCTTTACATTGCTCGAAGTACTGATCGCGCTCGCCATCGTCGCGCTGGGCCTCGGCGCCGCGGTGCGTGCGAGCGTTCAGGTCACCTCGAGCGCGGGCGACATGAGGGATCGCACGCTCGCGATCTGGATCGCGGAAGACCGGCTTGCGGATCACCGCGCGCGAAAACACTTTCCGCCGCCGGGGTCCACCGCCGGCGCGGCCAGGCAGGCGAATATCGCGTTCGCCTGGCGAGAAACGGTGGCGCCGACGGCAGACCCTGCGTTTCGAAGCATCGAGATCGTCGTGTATGCCGCAGCAGTGCCCGATTACGCGCTCGCGCGGCTCACGGGTTTGTTGCCGACCTCGGAGCGGCCACAGTGACGCGGGCTGCGACGACGCACGTACGGCGTCGTTCTGCGAGCAGCCCGCGCGCGCGCGATCACGGCTTCACGTTGATAGAGATCATGATCGCGCTCATGATCTTCGCGCTCCTGTCGGCTATCGCATATCGCGGACTGGAGGCGGTGCTGAACGCGAGAGCGCGCGTGGAGCAGGAAGCGCGCAAGTGGCGCGGGCTCGCGCTCGCTTTCATCAACATTCAGCAATCGCTCGCATCGGTCGTCGATCGCTCCATCCGCGGTTCCGACGGTCTGATCGCACCGCCGTTCTCGGGCGTGGCCGGGGTGCGGCACGAAGAAGAAGCCGCCCTCGTATTTACGCGCACGGGTTTTCCCGATCACGGCGGCGTGCTCGCTGACCTGCAGCGGGTCGGCTACCGCGTGAATGGCGGCCGCCTGGAGCAGCTCATATGGCCCGTTCTGGATCAGGCGCCTGCAACAGAGCCGCACGCGATGACGCTGGTGCAGGGGGTGAAGGCGATGAATGCCCGTTACCTCGGCCCCGACGGCGCATGGGGCGCTTCGTGGCCCCCGGCTGGGGACAGCGCGCCGGCGCCCGCCGCCGTCGAGCTCGAGCTGCAGCTCGTCACCGGCGAGACTGTGACCCGCGTGTTTGCATTGCCATGAGCCGGCGCGATCAATCCGGCATGGCGGTGATCGTGGCCATACTGCTGGTGGCGTTGGCGACGAGCGCGGCGGCGTTCATGCTGTCGCAACAGAATCTGTGGACCCGGCAGGTCGAGACGCTGAGCGCCCGCGCGCAGGCCGACGCCGTGGCGCGCGCCGGTATCGAATGGGCGCAGCGCGCGCTGGCGGCCAGCGCGCTCGACGCGGATCCCGCTCAGGCTCAGGCGAACTCCGCCGCTGCGATGACCAAGCTCGCGCTGGCCGACACCACACTCGATATCTCCTACACCGATGCGCAGTCGCTCTTCAATCTAAATAATCTCGTGCGCGGCGATCGCGCGAGCGAACCGGATCTTCATGTATTACGGCGGATGCTTGCGGCGGTGGGGT
>JBKJPI010000114.1:0-8606 GCA_046595235.1 Burkholderiales bacterium
GGCTCGTGAACAGGTTGAAGATCGATACGAACAGCGTTACCGTAGCCATCACGTAATTGGTCTCGCCCCCGTGAATGATCTGGCTGGTCTGGTAAAGAATCAGGCCGGCCATCAGCAGCACGAACATGGCAGAGACCGCCAGCGACAACCCAGACAACTCGAGAAAGATCGCGCCCAGTCCGGCTAAAAAGGCGACCAGGATGCCCACCATGAGGAAGCCGCCCATGAAGCTGAAATCCCTGCGGCTCGCCGTCGCGTAGGCCGACAGGCCGATGAAGATCGTAGCCGTGCTGCCCATCGCCGCCATCACAATCTGATGGCCGTTCGGCATCGCCAGGTATTTGCTGACGATGGGCCCGAGCGTATAGCCCATGAAGCCGGTCAGCGCGAATACCGAAACCAGGCCCCAGGCGCTGTTGCGCAGCCTGGCGGTGAGGAAAAGCAGGCCGAAGTAACCGATCAGCGTGATGAGGATGCCCGGATGCGACACCTGGAGCGCCGCCGTCACGGCCGCCGTGCCGGCGCTGAATAGCAGCGTCAGCGACAGCAGCCAGTATGTGTTTCTCAAAACACGATTAGTGGTGAGGGGCGACGCGATCGCACCGATATCGCGATTCAGGACAAACGTCTCAGCAGGCTTCATGATCAAAGTCCTCGGTTATGGAATTCATCGAGCGTCTCACCCTGCGGCAGCGGCGGCCGCATCGGCAACCGAACGTGCTCGCGCAGCCGATCGACGCGTTTGCCCGCATTGCGCCCAGCGCGCTCGGCCACGCGGTCGATCACCGCATACAGGTCCACACCCGTGTCCTCAATCTGGACCGGGTGTGAACGGTCCACATGCACCCGCATCCTGCAGAATTTGTCCTTTCCGCCCCGCGGACCGTTGTTATCGCCCAAGCGAACGACCACGTGTTTGATGCGGTCGCTGATTCGGGTAAGCGCCACGCGCAAGCGATACTCGGTGTGCCGAACGAGCGCGGCAGTGAGCGGAAAACCCAGGGACTGGATATCGATTCGCATTCTTGGTCTCCGTTAGTTATTGCACGAAGCACCAAGTGTAGAAACGCAATCCCCTCGTGTAAAATCGTATTATCTGCAATAACTATTCGAATAATACGAACACTCTTTGCGGTGGATTCCAAGCACCTGCTTGGTCAGAACTTTTCCGGCCGCATTACTTCCACGTCGCCGATGAAGAGGATCATGGCGTAGTTGTCGTAGTACTGCGCCCTGAGGGCGGCGGCGATGGCGTGCGCGGTGTCCGCGGTGCAGACCACCTCGATGCGAATGTTGGCGCTGAGAATCCAGCCCGCATTGCGGATGCCGCGGCTGCCCTTGCCGCGGGCGTCGGTGACGGTGTAGCCGTGGGCGCCGAGGCGTTCGATCTCGCGGACGAGCTCGTGCTCGAGCGCCGCCTCGGCGACGATGGTGAGCAGCTTGCGGTGTTCCAGTGTCATAGAGCCTCAAACTCCCAGGCGATGGATGTGCTCGGCAAGCCGATGGTAGAGCGGTATGCCCGCCAGGATGTTGAAGGGGAAGGTCACCCCCAGCGAGGCGGCCAGAGACAGTGTGGGATTGGCCTCCGGCACCGACAAGCGCATCGCCGCTGGCACCGCGATGTAGGAAGCGCTTGCTGCGAGCGTTGCCAGCAGCGCCGTGCCGCCCACGGACAGCCCCAGCATCCAGCCGAGCCCCGCGCCGAGAGCGCCCGCAACGAGCGGCATGGCGATGCCGAACACGGTCAGGAAGAGGCCGTGCCGACGCAGGCTGCCCACCTGGCCGGCCGCGATCAGTCCCATCTCCAGCAGGAACAAGGCGAGCACGCCCTTAAACAGATCGAAGAAAAGCCCCTCGACGGGCTGAATGCCTTGCGGCCCGGCCACCCAGCCGATCAGCAGCCCGCCGAGCAGCAATACGACGCTCTTCCCCAGCAGCACCTCGCGGCCCACCACGCGCCAGGGCGTGTTCCTGTCCACACCGCGCGCGAGAAGAATACCCACCACGATGGCCGGCATCTCCAGAAGCACCAGGAATACGGGCATGTATTCCTCAAATGCGACCTGCCGGTAGGTCAAATAGGCTGCCGCGACCGCGTAGGTGCCCACGCTCACCGAACCGTAATGGGCGGCGATCGAAGCCGCGTCGGCGCGCGCGAGGCGCCCCGCGGAACGCAGCACGGGATAGGCGGCGAGCGGCAGCAGGATGCCCATGAGCACCACGGCGAGCATCTGCGGCAGCAACGCGCCGAATGGCTGCTTCGCCAGTTCCACGCCACCCTTCAGCCCGATAGAGAGCAGCAGCAGGACCGTCAGAAATTCGTAGATCGCCGGCGGCAGTCGCAAGTCGGCGCGCGCGATACCGGCGGCCAGCCCCAACAGGAAAAACAGCACGATGGGGTCGAGCGTGGGCATGGATCTATGTCGTCTCCGTTTTCGCCCGAGAGTAGGGACGCGATTACTTCGTATAAAATCTTATTATATAAGGTCACCGTTCGAGTAATACGAACATTCGGCGCCAAGGAGGTTCTGCGGAAAGGGCTGGTCGTGAGCGCGTGAAGAGTCGCGATCGATGCAATCGCTTCGCACGCCTGCGGCTTCGTCGCTTCGGGCATGCATGAGGGCGTCATCGGCTTTCTTCCGCCGGGCCGGACCCGCCTCGTCCATGGGCGCTCAATACTTTGCCCACGACACGCGGTTCGCCTTCGGCACGTGGAAGATCGAGGTGCTGGGCAGTTATACCAGCGCGGTTTTCTTGGTCGGGATTGCGGGCTGACAGGTTATCACTCCGTTGAGCGCCTGATTTCGCCACCCCATTCATTACGATCACGCCATCGCCATTGCCATGGTTGGCCTATTGGTCAATCTTGCATGCGCATGTCTGCTTAAGGATGGTCATGCCCATCACGAGCACAGCGGACACGATCTCCATCGTTATGACTTGAATTTGCGCTCGGCCTATCTATATGTTGTGGCCGACGCGGCTACATCGGTGCTTGCCATTCTGTCGCTTGCCGTCGAAGGCGACGCTGCGCCGGATGATTTCAAACGGCAGTTGAGTATTCACGAAGAGCTGGTCCACGTTACGGCAGAGGTAAACCAGCCTCGCAGGTAGACGGACGTCTGTTGAATCGGCGCGCGTCCGGCGACGGCGCAGTGGCGGGTTACGCCCGCGTTTCCTCGAGCCACTCGCGCCACACCGCCATCAGCACGGCGAGGATCACCGGGCCGAGGAACAGGCCGACCAGGCCGAACGCCGCCAGGCCGCCGAGCACGCCGAACATGACTAGCAGGAACGGGATGCGGGTGGCGCTGCTGATCACCAGCGGGCGGATCAGATTGTCCACCCAGCTCACCACCAGAGTGCCCCACAGCAACAAGCCGACGCCGGCGGCCACCTGACCGTTGAGCAGCAGCCATACGCCGATCGAGCCCCAGATGAAGGGCGTGCCGAAGGGAATCAGCGCAATCAGCGCGGTCACTGCGGCCAGCAGCACCGGCGCCTGGACGCCCGCCGCCCAGTAACCCAGGCCGGCGAGCACGCCTTGCGCCAGCGCGGTGAGCACCAGGCCATAGACCACGGCCTTGGTCGTTGTGCCGACTGCGGCGAGATAGGCGTCAACGCGCGCGCCGAGGAAGCGGCTAAGCACGCGCTGCACTTGGTCGAGCAGGCTCTCGCCGTCGCGGTAGAGGAAGAACACCGCGATCAGGGCAAAGCCAAGCTTGGCGGCGTTGCGCCCCACGCCGCCCAAGAGGTTCATGAGATCGCCGACGCTCTGCTCGACCCACTGGGCGATCTGCGCCCGCACCGCGGCAGGATCGCCGGTGAGCTGATCGAGGAATTGCTGCAGCCACTCACTCAGCCCAGGAATCCGCGCGATGAAATCCGGCAGCGGGTGCGGCCCCTGCGCCAGATAGGCCGCCACCGCAGCGTAGGCGGCGGCCAGCTCGCTGCGCAGCAGGGCGATCAGCCACAGCAGCGGCAGCACGAACGCCGCGGTCAGTAGCAGCGTCATGACGAGCGCGCTGCCTGTGGCATTGCCACGCAGCAGCAGGCGCAGCCGCGCGTAGAGCGGCCAGGTCGCGTAGGCAAGGATGCCGGCCCAGGCCATGGGCGCGAGGAACAGATGCAACACCGCGTAGGTGAGGATCAGCAGCCCGCCCAGCAGCAGGCCGAGGATGATGCGGCGCGGCAGGGTCGCAGCGGCGTGTTTCATCTTCTGATATTCAACCACGCTATGGCGCAGAGGATCACCGCCGGGACCGCCCAGTCCACAACCTCGATATAGCGCCGCAGGTGCGGCTCCACGCGCAGCCCGCCGCAAGCCACCAGGCCGGCGACCAGGAAGAAGCGCGCGCCGACCAGGGGTGCATTATCCTTTCCGTCCGGGACCGCGCCAGGAACAAGCGCATCGTAGTGCCGTTGCGTCGAGCAACCGGGGAGCAAAAGCAGGCACAACACCAACGTGCAGCCCGCAGCGAGCGCGCGGCCGGTGAGGCGCGTTGTCACGATAACCGCATGGCGTTCGTCTGCTTGCATTATCGGGAAGGACGTGACTGTAACGCGTGTTAAATAACTCGAATACTCGAATATAATTTCTAATCTATTCGAAAATATCGAAGAGGAATCGCTCCATGGGTTCACTGAACTTCAAGCACCTGCGTTACTTCTGGATGGTCGCCAAGGCGGGCGGCATCGCTCGCGCCAGCGAGCGTCTGCACCTCACTCCGCAGACGATCAGCGGCCAGATCAGCGTGTTCGAGGATTCACTCGGCTATCAGCTCTTCGCGCGCGTCGGGCGCCGCCTCCAGCTCACCGATGCTGGACGAATGGCATTGAGCTACGCCGACGAGATCTTCACGCTGGGCGAGGAGTTGGAGGGGGTCCTGCACAGCCCCGCCGAAGGTCGCCCGCTCCAGTTCAGGGTAGGGGTCGCCGACGCCGTGCCGAAGTCTATTGCTTACCGGTTGCTCGAGCCGGCGGTGCGGCTGCCGGAACTGCTGCATCTGGTCTGCCGGGAAGGAAAGCTCGCGAGCCTCCTCGCGGACCTGGCGGTCCAGCGGCTCGACACCGTGATCGCCGACAGCCCCATGCCTGCGGCCGTCAACGTCAAGGGTTTCAATCACTTGCTCGGGGAATGCGGCGTCACATTCTTCGCGACGGCGAAACTGGCGCGCAAGCACAAAGGTCCATTTCCGCAATTGCTGGACGGGGCGCCGCTGCTCCTGCCGGGCGAGGATGCGGCGGTGAGGCCGAGACTGATGCAGTGGTTCGACAAGCAGCGGATCCGTCCGCGCATCGTCGGCGAATTCGATGACGGCGCCCTGATGAAAGCGTTTGGCCAGGCCGGTGCCGGCGTCTTCGTCGCGCCGTCGGCGATCGCTCAGCAGGTGAGCCGACAGTATGGCGTCACGGCCATCGGACACACCGCGGCGGTGACCGAGGCGTTCTACGCGATATCGGTGGAGCGGCGCCTAACGCATCCGGCAGTCGTCGTGATCACCTCCGCCGCGCGTAAAGAGTTGTTTCGCAAGCGCGGCGCATAAGGCAAACCGCTGGCCTCAACCAGTTTTTACCGATGCTGGCGGTGCTGCTGCTGGCGGCGCACTTTCTCTCCGAGGTGTCGCGAGACTGGATTTCTTTCGATCATCGGCGAACTCGCCACCGCGTTCATTCGGGCTCTGAGCGCACACGGTCACACGTAGGGCACGCGCAGTCGTACTGCCCGGCAGCCGTATCCACGGCGGCAAGCAACTCGCCGGCATCGCCGCGGAAAATTCCAAGCAGCGGATCGTGTGTCGAGAATGCGCAGTAACTCGAGCGGGCCGCGGTTTCACGCTGCGTGCGATACCGCTCGCCGTGATACGGACATTCGCACAGCAGACCGAGCTCGATGGCGATGTGCTCGGCAGCCCAGCGCTTGATCGTCTCGGCACCGGGCGCTGTTTCCATCAGTCGTGCAGTCATGGTCGTTTCCTTCTGCAGGATGACGCATAATTTGCGCCGCGTCCCAGGTGATACCTATCCGGTCTTGCGGGGCTTCGAGTTGGCCAAGGCGCACGCCACTGTTTGTGCGCCGGGTCGGCTCGGCCGCGATGCACCCTGCCGGTTCCGCGTTGCACCAGGTTGGGAGGTGGCCAAGGCGCATTCGGCAGTCTGTGCGCCTGGACGGGTGCGCCGCGTGCCTGCTGGATCAACGTCGGCTTTCAACCGCAATATCGATGCGACAATCCTTCCACCCGGTCGAAAGCCCCCGGTCGATCGCGTCGAGCGCCCTCGACTAGCGGGGCTGAGGAAAGGCAGGTATTCGGGCCAGTAGTACCAACGATGCCACGGCATGGTGGAAGCCTCGATTCGCGGCAAGGAACACCGAACAGCCCAGACGGACGATGATCCTAACGCTGGCCTCCCTGTGCGACAAATCGAATATAGTTGCGAATATATTCGACAAAAACGAAGATTGACCGCAGCGCCCACGTTGAATTATTCGGCGCCGCGCCGCGGCCCGGCGTTCGATGCGGTTGACGCCAAGCAGCAGGTAAAACACCGGCCCTATCAGCGGCACCAGCCAGATGACGACGATCCACAACACCGCCGCGAGCGAATCACGCTTCCAAATCATTGCATGGCCTTAAGCCAGCAGCGCGGCGGAGACGGCGAGCGTGCCGATCAGATACCGCCCGCCGTGAAAGAGGCCGTCAAACATTCCATGAAAACAAACCGCCATGATTTCTGCTCAATGAAAAACTATCACGATCGGAGTGGCGGACCGGCTCCGTTCGCGGCCGACTCAATACCGCCACCCCTTGGCTGCCGGCAGTCAAATCGGCTCGCAGCAGCCTTAAAGTGCCGACGTTGTTCTGGCTGTCATCGGGTGTGTGCTGCCTGGATCCACCCGCATGTAGGGAGCGGCTGCGCCGCTTAAAGAGCGAGTCGCACCTCTTTCACCGACGGGTCGTGAAGCGTGTCGTCGATGACGAAGCCGAGCGCCGCGGCGAGCCCGAGCATCTGTGTATTCGCGGCAAGCACCTGGCCCACCAGGCCCTTCAGCCCCCGTGCGCGGGCGATCGCGATCAACTGCAGCATGAGATGTCTTCCGAGCCCGCGGCCGAGCCATGCTTCGGCTACCACGATAGCGAACTCGCACGAGTCGCCATCGGGATTGATGATATAGCGCCCGACACCGATCTGGCGCTCAGAACCCTCCTCGTGAATGACCGCAATCAGCGCCATCTCCCGGTCGTAGTCGATTTGCGTGAAGCGCGCAAGCAACGCGGGGGTGAGGTCTTTCAGGGACCCCATGAATCGCGAATACCTCGCCTGCGGGGATAGCGAATGGACGAACTCGTATTCAATGGCGGCGTCCTCCGGCCGGATGGGACGGATAGTTACCGGCGTGCCGTCGGGCGCGCGCCATTCGGAAACGAGGTGAGCCGGGTACGGGTGGATCGCCACATGCTCGTAGGGCCGCACGCCGGGTAGCACTGGTGCAATGACGACTCGCGCGTCGGCAACGACTGCGCCCAGCTCGTCAGCAAGAAGCGGGTTCAGGTCCATCTCGCGTATCCACGGGAGCTCGCACACCATCTCGGACACACGGAGCAACACGTTCTCGATCGCAATTGCATCTGCGCTCGGCATCCCTCTGAAAGGCCCGAGCAGTTTCGAGACACGGGTCGAGCCGATCATCTCTGCAATCAGCATACTGTTGAGCGGCGGAAGCCCGACCGCTCTGTCCTGATGCACTTCTACAGCAGTGCCCCCCGCTCCAAAGGTGATCGCGGGTCCAAAAACCTTGTCCGTCAGCACGCCGACCATGAGCTCCCTGGCATTTGCGCGGCTGACCATGTTCTCCACGGTCACGCCATCAATTCGTGCGTCGGCTTTGATGCGCCTTGCAGCGCTTACCACCGCTTCATAAGCCGCGCGCACGGCTTCGGCGTCCCGCAGTTCGAGCCGAACCCCGCCCACCTCCGTCTTGTGAGTGATATCCGGCGAATCGATCTTGAGGGCGACCGGAAAGCCCAGCACCTGCGCATTTGCCGCCGCGTCGTCAGCCGAGCACGCACGCAACGTGCGCGCCACAGGGATGTGGAATGCGGCGAGCAGAGCTTTCGAATCGGCGCTGGAGAGCACGGTCAAGCCGGCTGCCAGGGCCGACGTGATGATGCGGCGTGCGCTTTCGACATCCGGCGCCGGTTGCTCACCCAATGGACCTGGTGTCTGCAGAAGCATGCGCTGGTTGCGGTAGAACAACGAGATATGGGCAAACGTCTCCACAGCCGGCTCCGGCGTTCGGAAGACGGGCACACCCGCAGCATGAAAGACCTGGCGCCCTTCGACGACTTGCTCTTCGCCCATCCACGCGGCAAAGAGCGACTTAGTCGATCCCTTAGCCGCCGCGACGACCACGCGCGCAACCTCCGCGGGCGAGGTCATCGCCTGCGGCGTGAGAATTGCGAGCACGCCGTCGACATTGTCGTCTGCGATGCACGCGCGAATCGCCGCGTCATAGCGGGCGGCGTCCGCGTCGCCGATGAGATCGATCGGATTGCCGTGCGACCAGTTTGCGGGCAGCGCCTGCTTCAGCCCCTCGATGGTTTGCG